>NZ_JAPIYN010000007.1:180342-259159 GCF_035617725.1 Mycobacterium sp. 94-17 | reverse complement strand
CGCCGCCGGCTCCCGACGCTCCGCCGCCGCCGGCTCCCGACGCTCCGCCGCCGCCGGCTCCCGACGCTCCGCCGCCGCCGGCTCCGGACGCGCCGCCGCCGGCTCCCGATGCTCCCCCGCCGGGTCCGGACGTCCCGCCGCCTCCCGCCCACCGGGCGTACAGCGTCAACTGGGACGCGATCGCGCAGTGCGAGTCGGGTGGCAACTGGGGCATCAGCACCGGTAACGGCTACTCCGGTGGCCTGCAGTTCACCCCGAGCACCTGGCGTGCCAACGGTGGCAGTGGCTCACCGTCCGGCGCGAGCCGCGACGAGCAGATCCGGGTCGCCGAGAACGTGCTGCACTCGCAGGGCATCGGCGCTTGGCCGGTCTGCGGACGCCGCGGCTGAGCCGCAGCGCAACCGACGGCTTCGCTGTCATATCTAATAAGAAGTGCCGGGCCCTGAGGCCCGGCACTTCTTATTAGATGCAGCGGGCGCGGGTAACGGCGTCGGGTAGCGTCGGGCGCGTGACCGCAACGCCGCGCGAATTCGACATTGTGCTGTACGGGGCCACCGGCTTCGTCGGCAAACTCACCGCCGAATACCTCGCCGGCTCGGCACCGGACAAGCGGATCGCGCTGGCCGGCAGGTCGACCGACCGGTTGAGCGCCGTCCGGGACACGCTGGGCGAGGCCGCGCAGTCGTGGCCCGTCCTGAAGGCCGACGCGACGACGCCCTCGACGCTCGACGAGATGGCGGCCCGTGCCCGAGTCGTCATCACCACCGTCGGGCCCTACACCCGCTACGGGTTGCCGCTGGTGGCCGCGTGCGCCGCCGCGGGCACCGACTACGCCGACCTGACCGGCGAGGCGATGTTCGTTCGCGAAAGCATCGACCTCTATCACAAGCAGGCCGCGGATACCGGCGCGCGCATCGTGCACGCGTGCGGCTTCGACTCCGTTCCTTCGGACCTCAGCGTGTATGCGCTCTACCGCGCGGCGCGCGACGGCGGCGCCGGCGAACTCGGCGACACCGACCTCGTGGTCCGTTCCTTCTCCGGCGGCGTGTCCGGTGGGACCGTCGCATCGATGCTGGAGGTGCTGGATACCGCCTCCCGCGATGCGGATGCCCGCCGCCAGCTCGCCGACCCGTACACGCTGACCACGGACCGCGGCGCCGAACCCGAAGTCGGCCGCCAGCCCGACCTGCCCTGGCGCCGTGGCGGCCGGATCGCGCCGGAGCTGGCCGGTTTGTGGACGTCGGGGTTCCCGATGGCGCCCTACAACACCCGAATCGTGCGGCGCAGCAACGCGTTGCTGGACTGGGCCTACGGCCGCCAACTGCGTTACAGCGAGAGCATGAGCCTGGGATCGTCGCCGCTGGCCCCGGTGGCATCCGCCGTGGTCGGCGGCGTGGGTGCGGCGACCTTCGGGCTGGGCAGCCGGTATTTCCGGCTGCTGCCCCGCAGACTGGTGGAGCGCATCGTGCCCAAACCCGGGACCGGCCCGAGTGAGGCCGCGCGGGAACGCGGCTTCTACCGGATCGAGACCTTCACCACCACGACCACCGGCGCGCGTTACGTGGCACGCATGGAGCAGCGCGGCGACCCGGGCTATAAGGCGACGTCGGTGCTGTTGGGGGAGAGCGGCCTCGCGCTGGCCCTGGACCGCGACAAGCTACCCGACCGGTATGGCGTTCTCACCCCCGCGGCCGCGATGGGCGACGCGCTGCTGGACCGGTTCCCCGCCGCAGGTGTGGTGCTCGAGGTCGAGCGGCTGAACTGATCGGTCGCGTGACACCCGCCTCAGCGGGGGGTGTCGTCCCGGAGCGCATGCGTCTAGTGTCGTAATTGGCTTGCCTCATCCATTCCAGCGAAGGCGGATCACTCTGATGGCCGGTCTTGACGATCTCTACGCTCAGATTCCCACGTCCGAAATCGCGACAAAGCTCGGCGCTGACGAAGGCGAAGTCGACAGCGCCATTCACACGCTGGTTCCGGTGCTGCTCACCGGGCTGCACCAGAATTCGCAAGATCCCGCGGAAGCCGAGCGGCTCGAGTCCGCCGCGACGAGTCACGCCGCCCGTGGCCTGCTCGACGCGGGCGGCGACTCGGTGGACGCGAGTGACGGGCACCAGGCGATCGCGACGATCTTCGGCAACAACGACGCCGATCAAGTCGCGTCGGCCCTGGCCAAGGGCGGCGCCGGGAACAGCGCCTTGCTCAAGCAGTTGCTGCCGGTCCTCGTGCCGATCGTGCTCGCCTACGTTGGCAAACAGCTGAACCCGGCGGAGGGTGGTTCGCGGGAAACCGCTTCTCGGACAACGCAGTCCGCCTCCGGCGGCGGCCTGGGCGAAGTGCTGGGCAGCATCCTCGGTGCCGGCTCCCGCGACAACTCCTTGGGTGGCATTCTCGGAAATGTGTTGAGCGGCAAGGGTGGTGCGCTGGGCGACATCCTCGGCGGGTTGCTCGGCGGCAAGAAGTAGCCCGGCGCCAAGGCGAAGGTGTTCGTCAGCATTTCTCACGCCGTCTCGATTGCGTCGAGGGAGGGATGTCCAAGCTCATTGAGGATCGTCACGACTTAGGAGTACGACCAATCTGCGGCCTCGGCCTGGCCGGACTGCGTTGATGAGGGAGGTAAATGCTATGTCAGACACGCTTAGCGCCGGTCAGAAGCTGGTGCGCGGGGAATCGCTCACCTCGAACAACGGCGCCTACACCTTGACCCTGGAAGACGACGGCAACCTGGTGCTGGCCTCGCGTGGCAAGGCTCTGTGGTCGACATCGACCAACGGCCAAGACGTGGTGCGGGCCGAGGTGCAGCCCGACGGCAATTTCGTCCTCTACACGGCGGACAAACCCGTCTGGCACACCGACACCAAGGGCAAGAAGGACGTCAGGCTCGTGCTGCAAGACGACCGCAACCTGGTGCTGTACTCCGCGGACGGACCGGCATGGTCGACCCGCACCGAGACCGACGCCCCGCCGCCGGCGGCGCCCGAGGCCGCCGCCGACGAGTCGCCCGCGCCCGCCGAGGAGGCCGTCGCCGAGCAGGCCCCCGCGGAGGCCGCGCCGGAGCCGGAGCCCGCGGCGCGGACCTACACCGTCGAATCCGGCGACACGCTGTGGGCCATTGCCGAGCGCTTCTACGGCGACGGCAACAGGTATCAGGCGATCGCCGACGCCAGCGGCATCCCCAATCCGGACCTGATTCAGCCCGGCCAGGTGCTCACGATTCCCTGACCGCGACACCGCACGCCCCGCCGGCTGCGGATTTGGGCGCTTACATGGGAGTAAATGGCGCTCCCTAGAATTGACGGGTGACCGCCAGCCGCAGCTTCGCCACCGACCTTCCCAAGTCATGGGATCCCGGTGCGGTAGAAAGCGCGATCTACCAGAAGTGGGTGGACGCGGGGTACTTCGCGGCTGACCCGAACAGCACCAGGCCCGGCTATTCGATTGTGCTGCCGCCGCCGAACGTCACCGGCAGCCTGCACATGGGGCACGCGCTCGAACACACCATGATGGACGCCCTGACCCGGCGCAAGCGCATGCAGGGCTACGAGGTGTTGTGGCAGCCGGGCATGGACCACGCCGGTATCGCCACCCAGAGCGTGGTGGAAAAGCAGCTCGCCGTCGACGGCAAGAGCAAAGAAGACTTCGGCCGCGAGCTGTTCGTCGACAAGGTGTGGGACTGGAAGCGGGAGTCCGGCGGGGCGATCGGCGGCCAGATGCGCCGGCTCGGCGACGGCGTGGACTGGAGCCGCGACCGATTCACCATGGACGAGGGCCTGTCGCGGGCGGTCCGGGCGATCTTCAAGCGCCTCTACGACGCCGGACTGATCTATCGTGCCGAGCGGCTGGTCAACTGGTCGCCGGTGCTACAGACGGCGATTTCGGATATCGAGGTCGACTATCAGGAGGTCGAAGGCGAGCTGGTGTCGTTCCGGTACGGCTCGATGGACGACTCGCAGCCTCACATCGTGGTGGCGACCACCCGGATGGAGACGATGCTCGGCGACACCGCGATCGCGGTGCACCCGGACGACGAGCGCTACCGCCACCTGGTGGGGGCCCGGTTGCCGCATCCCTTCGTGGACCGCGAGATGATCGTGGTCGCCGACGAGCACGTCGATCCCGAATTCGGCACGGGCGCAGTCAAAGTGACGCCGGCGCACGACCCGAACGACTTCGAGATCGGCCTGCGTCACCAGCTTCCGATGCCGTCGATCATGGACACCAAGGGTCACATCACCGGCACCGGAACACAATTCGACGGCATGGACCGCTTCGCGGCCCGGGTCGCGGTGCGTGAGGCGCTGGCCGCGCAGGGCCGGATCATCGAGGAGAAGCGGCCGTACCTGCACAGCGTCGGGCACTCCGAACGCAGCGGCGAGCCGATCGAACCACGCCTTTCCCTGCAGTGGTGGGTTCGGGTGGAGTCGCTCGCCAAGGCCGCCGGTGACGCGGTGCGCAACGGCGACACCGTGATTCACCCCGCCAGCCTGGAACCACGCTGGTTCGCCTGGGTCGACGACATGCACGACTGGTGCATCTCGCGCCAGCTGTGGTGGGGCCACCGCATCCCGATCTGGTACGGCCCCGACGGCGAACAGCGCTGCGTCGGTCCCGACGAAACGCCACCAGAAGGTTGGGAGCAGGACCCCGACGTGCTGGACACCTGGTTCTCCTCGGCGCTGTGGCCGTTCTCCACACTGGGCTGGCCGGAAAAGACGGCAGAACTCGAGAAGTTCTATCCCACAAGTGTTCTGGTCACCGGCTATGACATCCTGTTCTTCTGGGTGGCCAGGATGATGATGTTCGGCACCTTCGTCGGTGACGACGACGCCATCACCCTCGACGGCCGCCGCGGTCCGCAGGTGCCGTTCACCGATGTGTTCCTGCACGGGCTGATCCGCGACGAGTTCGGCCGCAAGATGAGCAAATCCAAGGGCAACGTCATCGACCCGCTGGACTGGGTGGAGCTCTTCGGGGCCGACGCCTTGCGGTTCACCCTGGCCCGCGGCGCCAGTCCCGGCGGCGACCTGTCGATCGGCGAAGACCATGTCCGCGCGTCCCGCAACTTCTGCACCAAGCTGTTCAACGCCACCCGCTATGCGCTGCTCAACGGCGCCAAGCTGGCCCCGCTGCCCGACCCGGCCGAGCTCACCGACGCCGACCGGTGGATCCTCGGGCGATTGGAAGAGGTTCGCGCCGAGGTTGACTCGGCGTTCGACAGCTACGAGTTCAGCCGCGCCTGCGAGGCGCTCTACCACTTCGCGTGGGACGAATTCTGCGACTGGTACGTCGAATTGGCCAAAACGCAACTGGCCGAAGGGATCACGTACACTACGGCCGTGCTGGCGGCGACGCTGGACGCCCTGCTGCGGCTGCTGCACCCGGTGATCCCGTTCATCACCGAGGCCCTGTGGCAGGCGCTGACCGGCGACGAGACCCGATACGAGTCGCTGGTGATCGCCGACTGGCCGCAGTCGTCCGGAATCGTCTTGGATCAGGTTGCCGCACAACGGATCACCGACATGCAGAAGCTGGTGACCGAGGTGCGGCGGTTTCGCAGCGATCAAGGCCTGGCCGACCGCCAGAAGGTGCCGGCCCGGATGACCGGCGTCGACGAATCCGAGCTGAGCACCCAGGTCAGCGCGGTGACGTCGCTGGCGTGGCTCACCGCCGCCGGGCCGGAGTTTCGCCCGTCGGCGTCGGTCGAAGTGCGGCTCAGCGGCGGCACCGTCGTCGTCGAACTCGACACCTCGGGCACCATCGACGTCGCCGCCGAGCGCCGCCGGCTGGAAAAGGATCTGGCCGCGGCGCACAAGGAATTGGCATCGACCGCCGCGAAACTGGAGAACGAGGACTTTCTGGCTAAGGCGCCCGAACACGTCGTCGCCAAGATCCGTGAACGTCAGCGGGTCGCCCGTGACGAAGCCGACCGGATCAACACGAGGCTGGCTGCACTGCAGTGACATTCGAGCCTTTCGAGCACGGGCAGGGCGGGCTTCCCGGTGAGGTCCCCGACCCGGCCCCCACCCCGGACGAGATCGCGTCGCTGCTGCAGGTCGAGCACCTGCTGGACCAGCGCTGGCCGGAGACCAAGATCGAGCCGAGCCTGACCCGGATCAGCGCGCTGATGGACCTGCTGGGCTCGCCCCAACTGGCCTATCCGTCGATCCATGTCGCGGGTACCAACGGCAAGACGTCGGTGACCCGGATGATCGACGCGCTGATCACCGCGCTGCACCGGCGAACCGGGCGCACCACCAGCCCGCACCTGCAGTCGGCGACCGAACGCATCTCGATCGACTCCAAGCCGATCAGCCCGGCGCAGTACGTGGCGACCTACCGCGAGATCGAGCCGTTCGTGCAGATGGTCGACACGCAGTCGCAGGCCGACGGCGGGCCCGCGATGAGCAAGTTCGAGGTGTTGACCGCGATGGCGTTCGCCGCGTTCGCGGACGCGCCCGTCGACGTCGCGGTGATCGAGGTGGGCCTGGGGGGACGGTGGGATGCCACCAACGTGATCAACGCCCCGGTGGCGGTCATCACCCCGATCTCCATCGACCACGTCGAATACCTGGGCGACGATCTCGCCGGCATCGCGGGGGAGAAGGCCGGCATCATCACCCGGGCGCCGGAGGGCGCGCCCGATACCGTCGCGGTGATCGGGCGTCAGGCCCCCGAGGCGATGGACGTGCTGCTGGCCCGAACCGTGCAAGCCGACGCTGCGGTCGCCCGCGAGGACTCGGAGTTCGCCGTGCTGGGCCGTCAGGTCGCGATCGGTGGGCAGATGTTGCAGCTGCAGGGACTGGGTGGGGTGTACTCCGATGTCTACCTGCCGCTGCACGGCGAACATCAGGCGCACAACGCGGTGCTGGCGCTGGCGGCGGTCGAGGCGTTCTTCGGAGCCGGTGCGCAGCGTCAGCTCGACGTCGAGGCGGTTCGTGCCGGTTTCGCCGCGGTCGCCGGCCCCGGCCGACTGGAGCGGATGCGCAGCGCGCCCACGGTGTTCATCGACGCGGCCCACAATCCCGCGGGTGCGGCCGCGCTGGCGCAGACGCTGGCCGGCGAGTTCGACTTCCGCTACCTGGTCGGGGTGCTCAGCGTGATGGCCGACAAGGACGTCGACGGCATCCTCACCGCGCTGGAGCCGGTGTTCGATGCCGTCGTCGTCACCCACAACGGATCCCCGCGGGCGCTCGACGTCGACGCACTTGCCGTTGCGGCGGGCGCGAAGTTCGGACCCGACCGGGTGAGCACCGCCGAGACCATGCGCGATGCCATCGACGTGGCGACCGCGCTCGTCGATGAGGCCGTCCGGGACGGGGTGTCCGACGGCGCGGCCGAAGCCTTCTCCGGCACCGGCATCGTCATCACCGGTTCGGTGGTCACGGCCGGGGCGGCGCGGACGTTGTTTGGTCGTGACCCGCAATGACCGGCGCTCAGCTACCCGAGAACCCCGAGGAGCCTGCTCCGGCGGACCCGTGGCGCAGCTTCGGCGCGGTGATGGCCCTGACGCTGTTTTTGGAGGCGATCGTGGTGCTGCTCGCGATCCCGGTGGTGGGCGCGGTCGGCGGCGGCCTGACGACGGTGTCGCTGGTCTACCTGATCGGGCTGGCCGTTCTGCTGATCCTGATGATCGCGGTGCAGCGCAAACCCTGGGCGGTTTGGGCCAACCTCGGCGTGCAGGTCATCCTGCTCGCCGGTTTCGCGATCTACCCCGGCGTCGGTTTCATCGGTCTGCTGTTCACCGGGCTGTGGGGCTTGATCGCCTACTTCCGGGCCGAGGTGAGGCGCAGGCAGTGAAGAGCGGCGGCGTGACGCCCCGAGCGGGCCCGTCGCCGCCACCTGACGTCACCGCTCCTGGTTATGTACGCTGTCGGCCGTGACCGAACGGACATTGGTACTGATCAAGCCCGACGGCGTGCAGCGGCAGCTGGTCGGGGAGATCATCGGCCGCATCGAGCGCAAGGGCCTCTCCCTCAGCGCGCTTCAGCTCCGGTCGGTCGACCGCGACCTGGCCACCCAGCACTACGCCGAACACGAGGGCAAGCCCTTCTTCGAGTCGCTGCTGGAGTTCATCACCTCAGGACCGGTGGTGGCGGCCATCGTGGAGGGCCCACGGGCGATCGCGGCCTTCCGCCAGCTCGCGGGCGGTACCGATCCGGTGGACAAGGCGATCCCCGGCACGATCCGCGGCGATTTCGGGCTTGAGACCCAGTTCAACCTCGTGCACGGGTCGGATTCGGCCGAGTCCGCGAAGCGCGAGATCGCGCTTTGGTTTCCCGACGCCTAGAGCTGCGGAGATAGCCGCCTCGGCGCAACCGTCGAGACTTTGCTGAAGTCGGCTGCATCATGTGCGGCCGGGGCGGCGACGTGATGTGGGATACTGGTCTCGGGTGAACGTCGCCGGACCGGCGTCAGACACCCGAATGAAGACTTAGACAAGCGCGACCAATAGCCCCGTCGCCTTGGTTCGCTGCATGTCAGGCCGTCATTCAGCACGGCGCCGAGTGGGTCTGCGATCCTGGGCCGCTCGGGGCGAGACCATCACAAGTCCGGGAGAAGTGACCCGGACCCATAGCGGAGTCCTCGCGTGGCCGCGTCGTAACGGACGCGCCCGGGGGCTTGAGGAGAATACGTGGTAGACGGTGCACCGACTGCAGACCCATCAAAAGAATCGACTCGGCCGGAGGAACTGCCGGACCGCTTGAGAGTTCATTCGCTGGCACGAACGCTGGGCACCACCAGCAAGCGTGTGCTGGACGCACTCAGTGAGCTCGACGGTCGTATCCGCAGCGCGCATTCCACCGTGGACCGCGACGACGCGGTCCGGGTCCGGGACCTGCTGGCGGCGCAGCCGCCGGCGACCGCGGAGAACGCGGGCAGTGCGCCCGGGGCCGCCGTGGCGGACGAGCCCGAGTCCCGGCTGCTGCTCGAGACCCCGGACGACGCCGCCGAGCGACCGCATTACATGCCGCTGTTCGTCGCGCCGCAGCCGATCGATGTCCGTGAGGACGACGCCGGCACGGAAGACAGCGCCGCCGATTCCGACGATTCCGACAGCGACGACGACGAGCAGGCCGACCGGCCGTCGAACCGGCGGCGGCGCCGCGGCCGTCGCGGTCGCGGCCGGGGTCGCGGTGAGCAGGGCGGGCCCGACGGCCAAGGCGATGACGAGGACGACGAGCAACCGCGCGACAGGAGGGGTGGCCAGCCGGACTCGGAGGACGCCGACGGCCAGGATTCCGACGACTCCGAGGACTCGGACGACTCGGACGGCGGTGACGACGGTTCGGAGGGCGCCAATCGCCGCCGCAGGCGGCGCCGGAGGCGCAAATCCGGAGTGGCCGATGACAACGACGAGGGGTCCTCGCCGGACGACCCGCCCAACACGGTGGTGCACGAGCGGTCGCCACGCAACGGCAAGGGCGGCGGAGACGACTCCGCCGGCTCGAACAACGAGATCAAAGGCATCAGCGGCTCGACCCGGCTGGAGGCCAAGCGGCAACGCCGCCGGGACGGCCGCGACGCCGGCCGTCGTCGCCCGCCGGTGCTGACCGAGGCCGAATTCCTGGCCCGTCGCGAGGCCGTCGAGCGGGTGATGGTCGTGCGCGACCGGGTCCGCGCCGAGCCCCCGCATCAGGGGTCGCGGTACACGCAGATCGCGGTGCTCGAGGACGGCATCGTCGTGGAGCACTTCGTCACGTCGGCCGCGTCGGCCTCGCTGGTGGGCAATATCTACCTGGGCATCGTGCAGAACGTGCTGCCGTCGATGGAGGCGGCATTCGTCGACATCGGCCGCGGGCGCAACGGCGTGCTCTACGCGGGCGAGGTCAACTGGGAGGCCGCCGGGCTCGGCGGATCCGATCGCAAGATCGAACAGGCCCTCAAACCCGGCGATTATGTCGTCGTCCAGGTCAGTAAGGACCCGGTGGGGCACAAGGGCGCGCGGCTCACGACGCAAGTGTCGCTCGCCGGGCGCTACCTGGTCTATGTGCCTGGGGCGTCGTCGACCGGGATCAGCCGCAAGCTGCCCGACACCGAGCGCCAGCGGCTCAAGGAGATTTTGCGCGAGGTGGTGCCGTCGGACGCCGGGGTGATCATCCGCACCGCGTCAGAGGGCGTCAAAGAAGAGGACATCCGCAGCGACGTCACCCGCCTGCAGGAGCGCTGGAAACAGATCGAGGCTAAGGCGATCGAGATCAAAGAGAAGGCCGCCGGCGCCGCGGTGGCCCTCTACGAAGAGCCCGACGTGCTGGTCAAGGTCATCCGCGATTTGTTCAACGAGGACTTCGCCGGCCTCATCGTTTCCGGTGACGAGGCCTGGACCACCATCAACGATTACGTGAATTCGGTTGCCCCCGATCTGGTTTCGAGGCTGACGAAATACGAGCCGCCCGCCGGGCCGGACGGGCAGGCGGGGCCGGATGTGTTCGCGGTACATCGCATCGACGAGCAGCTGGCCAAGGCGATGGAGCGCAAGGTGTGGCTGCCGTCGGGCGGCACGCTGGTGATCGACCGGACCGAGGCCATGACGGTGGTCGACGTCAACACCGGCAAGTTCACCGGGTCCGGGGGCAACCTCGAGCAGACGGTCACCAAGAACAACCTCGAGGCGGCCGAGGAGATCGTGCGTCAGCTGCGGCTGCGCGACATCGGCGGCATCGTGGTCATCGACTTCATCGACATGGTGCTGGAGTCCAACCGCGATCTGGTGCTGCGGCGGCTGACCGAGGCGCTCGCCCGCGACCGCACCCGCCATCAGGTCTCCGAGGTGACCTCGCTCGGGTTGGTCCAGCTGACCCGCAAGCGGTTGGGCACCGGCCTGATCGAGGCCTTCTCGACGTCGTGTCCGAACTGCGGTGGGCGCGGGATCCTGTTGCACACCGATCCGGTGGATTCGGCCCCGTCGAACGGGCGCAAGTCCGAATCCGGCGGCGGCCGCCGGGGCAGGCGCAAGAAGAGCAAGGCCGACGAGCCGGTGGTGGCCAAGGTGCCCGCTCACGCGCCCGGCGAACATCCGATGTTCAAGGCGATGGCCGCCGGCTCCACCACGCAGTCCGAGGGTGACGAATCCGAGGATGTCACCGATGACACCACCGACGAGCTCGACCGGGTCGAGGGCGCTCGCTCGCGTGATGTCGCGGACACCGACCAAGAGGGCTTAGACGGCGATTCGGACGACGACGACACCGATGACTCCGACGACGACTCGGACGACGACCTCGACGAAGACGATGACGACGATGACGACGATGACGACGACCTCGACGACGAAGAGGACCTCGGCGACGATGACGAGGATCTCGCGCTCGACGACGACGATGACGATCTGGACACCGAGGACGACGATTCCGACGACACCGATGCCGGGGCGGGCTCCGTCGCGGCCGACCAGGCCGGCGCGGGACGCCCACGGCGCAGACGCGCCGCGGGCAGGCCGGCCGGGCCACCGATCCACGCGGACTGAGCGGACCACACGCCGCCGGTGCTGGCCGGTTTGACCCTGTAGCCGCTGGTCACGTACCCTTGGACAGTTGTCGTCAGGCCGGGCGAGGAAAACTTCGGCCGGCGGCAGCGGGACTCCCCGGGAATCGGCGCAGGCCCGCAACTCAGACCCACCACGTGAACCGCGGCTGGTTGGCGCGCGACGCGCAGAGCAGCGGCTAGGAGAAGGAGCAGAGCAACGATGGCGACCTACGCAATCGTGAAGACGGGCGGCAAGCAGTACAAGGTCGCCGTCGGGGACGTGGTCAAGGTCGAAAAGCTCGAATCCGAGCCCGGCTCGAACGTGTCGCTGCCGGTCGCCCTGGTCGTGGATGGCGCCAAGGTGACCACCGACGCGGCCGCCCTGGCCAAGGTCGCGGTGACCGGCGAGGTGCTCGAGCACACCAAGGGCCCCAAGATCCGCATCCACAAGTTCAGGAACAAGACCGGCTACCACAAGCGTCAGGGTCACCGTCAGCAGCTGACGGTCCTGAAGGTCACCGGAATCAAGTAGCAGAGGCGACAAGACATGGCACACAAGAAGGGCGCTTCCAGCTCGCGCAACGGTCGCGATTCCGCCGCGCAGCGGCTGGGCGTGAAGCGATTCGGCGGTCAGATCGTCAAGGCGGGCGAAATCATCGTCCGGCAGCGTGGCACCAAGTTCCACCCAGGCGTCAATGTCGGCCGCGGCGGCGACGACACCTTGTTCGCCAAGGAAGCCGGGGCCGTCGAGTTCGGCCTCAAGCGCGGCCGTAAGACCGTCAACATCGTGACGGCCGGACAAGCCGCCGACTGACGGTGTTTCCGGGCCCTGCCCGGTGATTTCGGCGCCCGGTGGTAGGTGAGAGGACCCACGATGCCACGGTTCGTCGACCGCGTCGTCATCCATGCGCGCGCCGGTGCCGGCGGTAACGGCTGCGCCTCGGTCCATCGCGAGAAGTTCAAGCCGCTGGGCGGCCCGGACGGCGGCAACGGTGGTCGCGGCGGCAGCATCGTCTTCGTCGTCGATCCGCAGGTGCACACCCTGCTCGACTTCCATTTCCATCCGCATGTCACCGCGCCCTCGGGCAAGCAGGGCATGGGCAACAACCGCGACGGCGCCGCCGGCGCCGATCTCGAAGTCAAAGTTCCCGACGGTACGGTCGTCCTCGACGAAAACGGTCGGCTGCTGGCCGATCTGGTCGGCGCGGGCACCCGTTTCGAAGCCGCCGCGGGCGGGCGCGGCGGGCTGGGCAACGCCGCGCTCGCGTCGCGGGCGCGCAAGGCTCCCGGCTTTGCGCTGCTGGGCGAGCAGGGCCAGACCCGCGACCTGACCCTGGAGCTCAAGACGGTCGCCGACGCGGGCCTCATCGGCTTTCCGTCGGCCGGCAAATCCTCGCTGGTGTCCACGATTTCGGCGGCCAAGCCCAAGATCGCCGACTATCCGTTCACCACCTTGGTTCCCAACCTCGGCGTGGTGTCGGCGGGTGAGCGCACCTTCACCGTCGCCGATGTGCCCGGCCTGATCCCGGGTGCATCCCAGGGGCGCGGCCTGGGACTGGATTTTCTCCGGCACATCGAGCGATGCGCCGTGCTGGTGCATGTCGTCGATTGCGCCACCGCGGACCCCGGCCGCGACCCGATTTCCGACATCGACGCGCTGGAGGCCGAACTCGCCGCGTATACGCCCACCCTGCAGGGGGATGTCACGTTGGGTGACCTGACCGAGCGGCCGCGCGCGGTGGTGCTCAACAAGATCGACGTGCCCGAAGCGCGTGAACTCGCCGAATTCGTCCGTGACGAGATCGCCGAGCGGGGCTGGCCGGTGTTCCTGGTGTCCACGGTCGCGCGAGAAGGACTGCAGCCGTTGATCTTCGGGCTGTCGAAAATGATCACGGAGTACAAGGACGCGCAGCCGGAGGTGGTGCCGCGCCGTCCGGTGATTCGCCCCGTTCCCGTCGACGACAGCGGTTTCAGCGTCGAGCCCGATCCCGGGCAGCCGGACGCCTTCGTGGTCAGCGGCGCGCGCCCCGAGCGATGGATCCGCCAGACCAACTTCGACAACGACGAGGCCGTGGGATATCTCGCGGACCGGCTGGCGCGCCTCGGTGTCGAGGAGGAGCTGCTGCGGCTGGGTGCGCGGCCGGGCTGCGAAGTGACCATCGGGGATATGACGTTCGATTGGGAGCCGCAAACTCCTGCCGGACAACAGATTACGACCAAACCCCCGATGTCCGGCAGGGGAACCGACGCGCGGTTGGAGCGCACCGAGCGCATCGGCGCCGCCGAACGCAAGGCCGCCCGCCGCCAGCGCCGCGAGCGCGGTGAGGAGTCGTGACCGCGTTGGGTGCCACGCGCGACGTCATCCGCACCGCCCGCAGCCTGGTGGTCAAGGTGGGGACCAACGCGCTGACCACACCTTCGGGGGTGTTCGACGGCGACCGGCTGGCCGGACTGGCCGACGCGATCGAGGCGCGGATGAAGGCAGGCACCGACGTCGTCATCGTGTCGTCGGGAGCGATCGCCGCTGGCATCGAGCCGCTCGGATTGTCGCGACGGCCAAGGGATTTGGCGACAAAGCAGGCCGCGGCCAGTGTCGGTCAGGTGGCGCTGGTGAATTCGTGGAGCGCGGCGTTCGCCCGCTACGGCCGCACAGTCGGGCAGGTGCTGCTGAGCGCGCATGACATCTCGATGCGGGCCCAGCACACCAACGCGCAGCGCACGTTGGACCGGCTGCGCGCGCTACATGCGGTCGCGATTGTCAACGAGAATGACACGGTGGCCACCAACGAGATCCGGTTCGGCGACAACGACCGGCTTTCGGCGCTGGTGGCCCACCTGGTCGGGGCCGAGGCGCTGGTGTTGCTGTCCGACATCGACGGGCTCTACGACTCGGATCCGCGAAAGAACGACGGCGCGAGGTTCATCTCTGAGGTGTCGGGCTCCGCGGATCTGATCGGGGTAATCGCCGGTCCCGGCAGCGATTTGGGTACCGGCGGGATGACCTCGAAAATGTCCTCGGCGCTGCTGGCCGCCGACGCGGGTGTTCCGGTGTTGCTGGCCGCCGCCGCCGACGCCGCGACCGCGCTCACCCACGCCTCGGTCGGCACCGCGTTCGCGGCGTGCCCGGTGCGGATGTCGGCGCGGCGGTTCTGGGTGCGCTACGCCGCCGAGGCGGCGGGCTCGCTGACCCTGGACGAGGGTGCGGTGCGCGCGGTGGTGGGGCAGCGTCGCTCGCTGCTGGCCGCCGGGATCACCGCGGTGGCCGGGCGTTTCTACGCCGGCGACGTCGTCGAACTGCGGGACCCGGACGCGCTGATGGTCGCCCGTGGCGTGGTCGCCTACGACGCGACCGAACTCACCACCATGATGGGCCGCTCGACCTCCGGGTTGCCCGGCGAGTTGCGCAGGCCCGCGGTGCACGCCGACGATCTGGTGGCGGTGTCATAGCGGTTCCGCGTGGTTCCGCATGGATGAGGCGTCTGCTGACCGAATAGAACCGTCACGAACGTGATAGCGCCTGAGCCGGCGCATTTGGGACTCGCCGCATGGCGGCACCGTCGGGTCCGTTTGGGTCAGCGATCCGAGGTTGGCTTGAGATACAGTGCACCCCAAACGATTTCGGCCAGCGTGGCGGCGAGCTGGGCATCGTAGTCGGGTGGATTGGCTGGCAGGTTCTGGTGGCAGGCCCGCTCGACCATCCAGGTCAGTGCGCTGGCGGTGGTCAGGGGCGCCAGCTCGGGGCGAATGGATCCGTCTGCCTGGCCGTCCTCGATAACCCGGGTCATCTGCTCGGAGATCCCGATCAGCAGTTCGCGATACGTGTGCGCCGTCGGCGGGTCGTAGCCGGCCATTTCGTTGAGCGCGACCAGCACCGCCTGATGGCGCCGGTAGGTGGCGATGATGCGGCTCATCGCCGTCCGCACGTCGTTCGGGTCATGCCGCCCGGCCACGCTCCACCAGCTGCGCGCGCTGTCGGTCAGATCGCGGAACACCTGGCCCGCGAGCCGGCGCAGCAGATGACCCTTGTCCTCGAAGTAGATGTAGAAGCTGGCCCGCGAAATGCCCGCCTCGCCGGAGAGCCGATCCACGCTGAGTTCGGTGAAGCTCGCACCGTCTCGCATCAGCCGTTCGGTGGCGTCGAGCAGCCGACGCTCCATTTGCTCGCGCCGCTGCTCACGACCCACGCCGCGGTGGCCCTGCGGTTTGCGGGTGAGCGACGGCATGGGGCGAGCATAGCCGAGCCTCGGACACATTGACTAGACATAGTGTCTAGGCATATTGTCGCGGACGAGCCTGTGACCGGGGTCATACGAGATGGAGGGGTCGCCGCCATGGCTGTGCTGACAGATGGGGCTGGTACCGACAGGACCGGTCGTGCCTACGACGAGATCGACCTGTCCTCGCGGGCGTTCTGGTCGACCACCGCGGCGGACCGGGAACGCTCGTTCGCCGTGCTGCGCGCCGAGCGCCCGGTGAGCTGGCATCCGCCCGTCGAAGACTCGCTCATGCCTGACCCGGCCGATCCCGGCTTCTGGGCGGTCACCCGACGCTCCGACATCGTCGCGGTCAGCCGCAACAACGACGTCTTCCTGTCCGGCCGGGGCGTGATGTTCGAGAGCATTCCGGTCGAGCTGCTCGAGGCGTCGCAGTCATTCCTCGCGATGGACCCGCCTCGACACACCAAGCTGCGCAAGCTCGCGCACGCCGCGCTCAGCCCGCGGCAGGTCCGCCGCATCGAGGACTCAATCAAGGCCAACGCCAAGACCATCGTCGACGAACTGCGGGCCGCCGGTAGCGGTGCGGATTTCGTCGACCACTGCGCCAAGGAGCTGCCCATCCGCACCCTGTCGGACATGATGGGAATTCCTGAGTCCGAGCGCGAGCGCATGGCGCACGCGACCGACGCCCTGGTGTCCTGGGCCGACCCGGAATTCCTCAACGGGCGCCCGGCGATGGAAGTCCTGGTGGAAAACCAGCTGTATCTGCACCAGCTCGTCGGCACCCTGGCCACCCAGCGTCGCGAGCACCCCGGCGACGACCTGATCAGCAGCCTGGTCACCGCCGAGGTGGACGGTGACCGCCTGGAAGACGCGGAGGTGGCGGCGTTCTTCGTGCTGCTCTCCGTGGCGGGCAACGACACCACCCGGCAAACCATCAGCCACACGCTGCGGGCACTGACGGATTTCCCCGACGAGAAGGCTTGGCTGCTCGAGGATTTCGACAACCGGATCGGTACGGCAGTCGAGGAGTTCATCCGCTGGGCGACGCCGGTGATGACCTTTCGCCGCACGGCCGCAACGGATGTCGAGCTGGGCGGCCAGACGATTTTGGCGGGCGAGAAGGTGGTCATGTTGTATCCGTCCGGCAATTGGGACACCGAGTTTTTCGACCACCCGGAGCGCCTGAACTTGAGCCGCGACGCCAACCCGCACGTGGGCTTCGGCGGCGGCGGACTGCACTTCTGCCTGGGTGCACACGTGGCCCGCGCGCAACTGCGGGCCATCGTCGGCGAGCTGTTCCGTCAGCTGCCAGACATCCAGGCGGGCGACCCCGCCTATCTCGCGGGCAATTTCGTGCATGCCATCCGCACCATGCCCTGCACCTTCTAATGCGTTGACAGCGGCGCCAACTCGTCGGCCAGCAGGACCAGCAACTCCGAGCAGCCGCCCTCGACCTTGACGGTGGCCAGGTCGTCGCCGCGGGTGCCGCCGCGGTTGACGATGGCCACCGGGATGCCCAGCGCGGCGGCGTGACGCACGAACCGATAGCCGGAAAACACGGTCAGCGACGAGCCGGCGACCAGTAGCGCGTCGGACTGTGCAACCAACCTATAAGCTTGCGCCACAATGTCTTTGGCGATGCTCTCGCCGAAGTAGACGATGTCCGGCTTCAGCATCCCGCCACAGCGCTCGCAATCCAGATAGCGGAACGACGCGGTGTCGGCGACGATCGCGTCGGCGTCGGGAGCCACCGCCAGCCCACCGATCGCTTCGGCGCGTTCGGCGAATCCGGGGTTGAGCGCCTCCAGCCGCCCCGCCAGCGCGGCCCGCGTCATCGTGGATCCGCAGCCCAGACAGATCACCTGCGCGTAGGTGCCGTGCAGGTTGATGACGTTTCGGCTGCCGGCCTTGGTGTGCAGCAGATCGACATTCTGGGTGATCACACCGGTCACCACCGATGCGGCCTCGAGCGCGGCGAGCGCCCGGTGGCCCGCGTTGGGCAGTGTGTCGTCCATGTGCCGCCACCCGAGGTGGTTGCGCGCCCAGTACCGCTGCCGGAACACCGGATCGCCGGTGAACTGACGGATCGTCATGGGATTGCTCGGCGGCGAATCGGGCCCGCGATAGTCGGGAATGCCCGAATCGGTGGAGATACCCGCGCCGGTGAGCACCGCGATCCGGCGACCGGCCAGCAACGTGACCAGTTCGGGCGATTCTGCGGAGCCGGCGATCACCTCATCCAGAGTACGGATTCAGCCCAGGCAGTCCGCCGCGCTGGTGAGCTCGGCGGACATGTTTCGCTGCATCATCTTGCACGCGGCCGGGCCCAGGTCAGGGTCGATATTCGCCACGGCATCGGTCGGGATCACGACGGGGAAGTGCCGCACATAGGCATCCAGGGCGGTGTAGAGGATGCATTGCTCGGTGACCTGGCCGGTGATGATCAACCGCTTGGTGCCCAGCCTGTTGAGCAGGTATGCCAGCGGCGTCGCGTAGAACGCGCTGTGCCGGACCTTGGTCATCACGCGGAACCCCCCGGTCGGCAGGATCGGTTTCACCAGATCGGGCCGGGCCCCGTCGCATGCGGCACGGACGATGTCGGCGAACTCGGCGGTGAAATCGCCGTAGTTGTCGTTGACGTACACCAGGTCGACGTCGTCGGATTCGCGCGCCCGGTGAACCAAATCGGCCAAAGGCTCAATGGCCTTCTCGACATTGGGTATTAGATTTTCAGCATCGGGATGCTGATACGTATTCATCATGTCGACCACTAACAGGGCAGTGTCGCTCATGCGGGCGGGGATACCCGGCGGCTCCGAGTTGACACGTATGGGACGACAATGGAAGGGCGATGGACTTTTACAACGCTTACAGCCAGGGTTTCGCCCGCGTCGCCGCATGCACGCACCACACGGTCATCGGTGACCCGGCCGCGAATGCCGAATCGGTGCTGCGGATGGCCAGGGAGTGCCACGACGACGGCGCGGCGCTCGCCGTCTTCCCGGAGCTGACGCTGTCGGGGTATTCCATCGAGGACATCGTGCTGCAGGATGTGTTGCTCGACGATGTCGAAAAGGCCGTCGCTCAGATCGTCGCGGCATCGGCCGAGTTGCTGCCGGTGCTGGTGGTCGGCGCGCCGCTGCGTCATCGGCACCGGATCTACAACACTGCCGTCATCGTCCACGGCGGCGAGGTGCTCGGGGTGGTGCCGAAGTCGTACCTGCCCACCTATCGGGAGTTCTACGAGCGCCGTCAGATCGCACCCGGAGACGATGAGCGCGGCAGCATTCGCCTGGCAGGCGCCGAGGTGCCGTTCGGTCCCGATCTGCTCTTCGAGGCGTCCGACGTGCCCGGCTTCGTGCTGCACGTGGAGATCTGCGAGGACATGTTCGTGCCGATTCCGCCCAGTGCGCAGGCCGCGCTCGCGGGCGCGACGGTGCTTGCCAACCTGTCCGGCAGTCCGATCACCATCGGACGCGCCGAGGACCGCCGCCTGCTGGCGCGCTCGGCGTCGTCGCGATGCCTCGCCGCCTACGTGTATTCGGCTGCCGGAGAAGGTGAATCGACGACCGACCTGGCCTGGGACGGGCAGACTATGGTCTTCGAGAACGGCGTGCTGCTGGCTCAGTCCGAGCGCTTCCCCAAAGGCGAGCGACTCAGCGTCGCCGACGTCGACATCGATTTGCTGCGCTCCGAACGGCTCCGGATGGGCACCTTCGACGACAACCGGCGCCACCACCGGACGACGACGGATGCTTACCGGCACATCGAGTTCCGGCTGGACCCACCGGGCGGCGACATCGGACTGCGGCGCGAGATCGAGCGCTTCCCCTTCGTCCCCGCCGATCCGCAACGGCTGGAACAGGATTGCTTCGAGGGCTACAACATCCAGGTCGCCGGTCTCGAACAGCGGTTGCGTGCGCTGGATTTCCCGAAAGTGGTGATCGGGATCTCCGGCGGCCTGGACTCGACGCACGCGCTGATCGTCGCCGCCCGCGCGATGGATCGCGAACAGCGGCCGCGCAGCGACATTCTGGCGTTCACACTGCCCGGCTTTGCGACCGGGGACCACACCAAACGCAACGCGGCCGA
This sequence comes from Mycobacterium sp. 94-17, assembly GCF_035617725.1. Taxonomy (NCBI): domain Bacteria; kingdom Bacillati; phylum Actinomycetota; class Actinomycetes; order Mycobacteriales; family Mycobacteriaceae; genus Mycobacterium; species Mycobacterium sp. 94-17. The sequence goes on along the minus strand of NZ_JAPIYN010000007.1, from coordinate 239,384 downwards.
GCTGTGCCGCACGCTGGGTGTGACGTTCGCCGAGATCGACATCCGCGAGACCGCGCAGCTGATGCTCAAGGAGATGGATCACCCGTTCGCGCGAGGCGAGAAGGTATACGACGTCACCTTCGAAAACGTCCAGGCCGGATTGCGCACCGACTACCTGTTCCGGCTGGCCAACCAGCGGGGCGGCATCGTGCTGGGCACCGGAGACCTGTCCGAGCTGGGGTTGGGCTGGTCGACTTACGGTGTCGGCGACCAGATGTCGCATTACAACGTCAACGCCGGTGTGCCCAAGACCCTGGTGCAGCATCTGATTCGCTGGGTGATCTCCTCGGAACAGTTCGAGCCGGAGGTCTGCGAGGTGCTGCAGTCCGTGCTCGACACCGAAATCACCCCGGAGCTGGTTCCCAGCGGCGAGGAGGAAGAGCTGCAGAGCAGCGAGGCGAAAGTGGGTCCGTTTGCGCTGCAAGACTTTTCACTGTTCCATGTGCTGCGCTTCGGGTTCCGGCCCTCGAAAATCGCGTTCCTGGCCTGGCATGCGTGGAGCGATCCCGAACACGGCATCTGGCCGCCCGGCTTCCCGGAGGACAAACGGCCGTCGTACTCGCTGAAGGAGATTCGGCACTGGTTGCAGGTTTTCGTGCAGCGGTTCTACTCGTTCAGCCAGTTCAAGCGCTCGGCCTTGCCCAACGGCCCCAAGGTGTCGCACGGCGGCTCTCTGTCGCCGCGGGGAGACTGGCGCGCCCCGTCCGACATGTCGGCGCACATCTGGCTCGACGAGATCGAACGCGAGGTGCCCGAGGACTAGCCACGTGCGCCCGAAGGCCCGCCCGGAAGCACCGGGCGGGCCCGACAGGATGTGGCTCAGGCCCTGGCGCGGCGCCAGCCCCGGTACTGCAACTCGGCGAACACCAGCGTGTAAACGCCTGCGGCCAGGTTCAGCACCACACCGGTGGGCGTCAGCGGGAAGATGTTCGCGAGCACCAGAACGACTGCGGCCACCGTGTATGCCACGTTCCCGACGATGACGGCCATGCCGGCGCGGCGCACCGACGGCAGGGCGGCCAGCCCGAACACCACCACGCCGTAGGCGATCAGGAACGCGCCCATGCCGTACTCGAACGCCTTCGTCGTGCCCGAGATGTCGGCGAGCCAGCCGGCCACCGGGATACCGGCCAGCCCCACCAGCGCGCTGATAGCGGCGTCTGCCCGCATCGCAAAGCGAAGCAGGCCGTCCCGGGTGCCCGTGCGGTCAATCGTGGTAGCGGACATGATGTTCCTTTCTCGATGGCGTGCTGCGATCGCCATCGACGCTGCCCGCAATCCACTGCCACATCGACGCCCGGCGCTGCCAAACGCTGCCAACCGCAGGTCAGCGGGGTGACTCGCCGCGCTCAGCGCTCGTAGGTTCCGGTCAGCGTGCCCCGCGCCAGCACGTGCCCGCGCATCGCGGCCAGCAGACCCTTGGTGGTGGTCACGGTGTCAGGAAGGACGGCGTCGAGCGCGAGCACATGAAAGCGGTAGCGGTGTGGCCCATGCCCGCGGATCGGTCGTGGCCCGGCGTAGCCGTAATGGCCCAGGTCGGCCTGCAGGAAGCGGATTCCCGGGCATCCGGGCTGAAGTGCGCCTGCGGCAACGCCGTCCACGCTCGGATCGATCACCGCGGCGGTGTGCACGAGGGGACGGGGGAGCGGAACGTCGACGTCGTCGATGACGAGCACCAGCTGACGCGTCCCGGCCGGCGATGCCGCCCAGCGCAACGGCGGCGACGCGTTGTCACCGACGCCCTTTCCCGCGCTGGACGCCGGCATGACGCCGCCCTCGGCGAAGGCGGGACTGGTCACCGTGATGGTGGTGGGGGCCTCCAATGCGCCGTCGGCGAGCGGACTTCGGTGGGCGCCCGCGCGCACGCCGCGGAGCAGCTTGCCCAGTCGCTCGATCACGCGCCGCTGCCCGCACCGCGCATCGCCACCGCGGGTGAGCGCAGCAGGTCGCCCAATTCGCTGGGCAGGTAGCCCTGGCGGGCGAGCCGTGGCAACACGCCGCCGCTCTCGATGATGTCGAGGATGAGGTCGGGCAGCTTGGGAACCGAGCCCGAGGCGCCGGTGGTGTCGTTGCGCCAGCTGCCATCGGCGAGATCGAACGTTCCGGTGTCGCCGTCACTGAAGGCCGAGGTGGCGTCGGGGACGGTGATCGCCGGCAGCCCGGAGTTCACGGCATTGCGAAAGAACAGCGAGTTGAATTCCTCGGCGACCAGTCCGGCGACGCCGAGCTCGACGAACAGCGCCGCCACCGGCCGCGACGAACCGAGCCCGAAGTTCTTGCCGGCCAACACGATATCGCCCGGGGACACCTCGTCGGTCCAGCCCGGCCGCACCTCGTAGAAGACGTGCCTGGCGGCCTCGGCCGATTCCATCTTCATGGCGAACGCCGGATACATGGCGTCAGTGTTCAGGTTGTCGCCGAACACCCAGACTTTGCCTTGAAATGCAAGCGATCGCAGCGTCATTCGATCACGCTCCTCGGGTCGCTGATGTAGCCGGTGACCGCGGACGCGGCGACGGTCGCCGGGGAGGCCATGTAGATCTCGGCCTCGGTGCTGCCCATGCGCCCGGTGAAGTTGCGGGTGCTGGCCGTGATGCACACCTCGCCGGGGCCCACCACGCCCATGTGGTAGCCGAAACAGGCTCCGCAGGTGGAGTTGGTGACGACGGCGCCGGCGTCGGCGAGGTCCTGGAGGTAACCGCGCCGCATGGCCTCGCGGTATACGGCCTGCGAGGCGGGCGTCACCAGCAACCGCACGCCCGGCGCGACGGTTTTGCCGCGCAACACCTGCGCGGCGATCTGCAGGTCTTCGAGTTGCCCGTTGGCGCAGGAGCCGATGAAGGCCTGGTCGATTTTCTGTTTGGCCAGTTGCGATACCGGAGAGCCGTTGCGGCTGACGGTGCCCGGCCGCGCCACGTAGGGTTCCAGCGCCGCCAGGTCGATCCGCCGGATGTCGTGGTAGGCGGCGTCGGAATCCGGTGTGACGGCGTCGAATCCGGTGACCCCGCGTTCGTCGAGGAACGACGCCAACACATCGTCGGGATCGAATGTGCTGAAGTCGGCCGACACCTCCGCGCCCTGGGTCGCGATGGTCCGCCGGTCGTGCATCGGGATGCCGGCCAGGCCGGGCCCGCCGAACTCGAGGTTCTGATTGGGCGCATCGCCGTACTCGTTGGCGATGTGCAGGAAGATGTCCTTGCCGCTCACCACGTCCGGTTTGGCGCCGTGGAATTCGTAGCGGATCGTCGGTGCGACTTGGAACCAGGTAGAGCCGGTGCACATGATCGAATAGATCTCGGCGGGACCCAGCCCGCGGGCTGCGGTGTTGTATGCGCCGGCCGCGCAGGTGTGAGAGTCGGTGCAGGCCAGCACTTCTCCCGGGCGGGCGAGCCCGTTCTCCGCGATCACCTGGTGGCAGATGCCGTGCCGGCCGACGTCGTAGAAGCGCTCGATCCCGAAGTCCGCGACGAATTTGCGGGCGTGATTGCCGCCCTCGGCATCCTTGATGGTCGGCGCCGGCACGGCGTGATCCATGATCACCGCGAGCTTGTCGGGGTCGTGAATCCTGTTGGGCTGTATCCACATGGTGGCGAACTGCAGGTCGATCAGCACCGTCATGTCCACGTCGACTACGACGGTGTCACCCGGTGCGATCGAGTCCAGCCCGGCCTTGCGGGCGAAGGTCTTTTCGATGATGGTCATGCCCATGTGCGGTCCTCGGTGTGTGCGTACTTGTCGTCGAGCGCGCGCCAGTCCGCCATGCCCACCAGGTTGAAGAAGTCTGCCGGGGAGGTCGGTAGTTGGGCGGTGAGGTCGGTGCCGTTGAGTTCGCACAGGCTCTGCAGCATGGCGAACGTCGTCTGTATCAACAGGTTGCTGGGGTGGATGGCGATCGCGTATCCCAACTCCTGCAGCCGCGACGCGGACTGCAGCGGCGTCAGGCCGCCGAGCACCAGGTTGATCAGCAGGGGAGCGTCCACTTCGTGTGCGATGCGCTCGATTTCGCCGACGTCCTGCGGCGCCTCCACGAAGATGATGTCGGCGCCCGCCTGCGCGTAATGGTTGGCGCGCTCGATCGCGACGTCCAGGCCGAGCGGACCGCGCGCGTCGGTGCGGGCCACCACCAGCAGGTTGTCATCGGATCTGGCGTCCAGTGCTGCCGCCAGCGTCTGTTCGAACACCGCGGCGTCGACGAGCTGCTTGTCCGGGAGGTGACCGCAGCGTTTGGGGAACAGTTGGTCCTCCAGTTGGATGGCGGCCACCCCGGCCGCATCGTAGGAACGAACCGTGCGCACCACGTTCATCGGTCCGCCGTAGCCGGTGTCCGCGTCGGCGATCAGCGGGACATCACCGAGGGCGCCGGTGATCATCCCGACCCGATCGGCCATCTCGGTCGCGGTGACCAGACCGATGTCAGGCAATCCAAAACCCGACGCCGCCACACCGGCACCGGTCATGTATGCGGCGGCGTGCCCGGTCCTTCTGGTCAGGTGTGCGGATATTCCATCGAAAACGCCTGGTGCGACGATGAGTTCGCGCTTGTCGAGTAAATCTCTGAGCCTCCGACGGGCCGGTGTTGTTGGCATCTTGCTCCTTTCAATCCAGCGCGCCCGCGACGGGTTCGGCAAGCAGGTCGATCAGGGTGTTGACGTCGGTCTGGTCGTCGAGCCCGACCACCGCGCGCTCGATCGCCCCGGCGCGGTCGTGGTTCATGACCCGGTCGGCCAGCGCGTGGAACTTGGCCACCAGTTCGTCGTTGGTGACCGGATCGTTGGGTGCGCCATGCGGCAGGGCTACTCGCGCGCGGTGCACGGTTCCGTCCCGGGCGGTCACCGCGACATCGGTGCGGAATTTCTCGGTGATGCCGGCGTCGGCCAGCGATTCGTCGAGGTGCACGGTCGTGGCGGCGATCAGCGACCAGATGTCGTCGGAATCGAGTCGGGCCGGGGTGAATTGTTCGGGCAGCACGTTGCCGTCGAGCAGCGCGGCCGCGGTGGCGTATCCAATGTTCATCTGCGCCCCGATCGGGGTGAGCGGGCGCTCCGGCGTCCACCAGCCGTGCTTGTACACGGTCTCCCCGACGGTGATGTCGACCGACGAGATATCGCCCGGCGCAATCGAACTCCGGAGCTCCCGGGCGGCGTCGATGGCACCGTGCAGCCCACCCATGGCGGCGTACGACTTGACCATGATGACGGTGGTCTCCCAGCGGTGGCCGAGTTCACCGCTCAGCAGCGCGGCATCCGGATCGTGACCCTCGCCGAAAACGCTGAGGAAGCCACCATATTCGCGCTCGAACACGCGCTTGATGCCGGTGTAGCCCGCTTGCGCCAGACCCGCCGCGTAGAACCCATTGCGCGCGGCCAGGCCGTGGTGCATGCGCTTACTCATGGCTTCGTACTGCGCGGCCATCAGACCCGCCGACTGGGTTGCGGCCAGACCCAGTGCGTCCTCCAGTTGCGCCGGAGGCAGGCCCCGCAGCTTGCCGGACGCCATTGCCGCCGAATGGGTGCCGAAGACCGGGCCCGAATGCCAGCCGCGGTCCAGCATCTGGGTGCCGTGCAGGGTGTAGCCCACGCGGGGTCCGACTTCGAACCCGGCTATGGCCGCGAGCAGCAGGTCGGCGCCGGTCGTTGGTACCGGGCGTTTTGACGCCGTCGACAGCAGCGCCGGGATGAGCAGCGAGCAGCTGTGCAGCGGGGCGAGCGGATGGAAGTCGTCGAGTTCGAAGCCCTGGATGAACGTGCCGTTGAGCACAGCGGCCGCGGGCGCGCTGGTCCGCTGACCGGTGCCGATGACGATGCTGTCGCCGGGGCCCTCGAGTCCCAAGACGGCGCCGGTGGCCACGCGTGACCACGGCAGTTGAGCTCCCACCAGCGCGCAGCCGATGCCGTCCAGCAGGAGGTGTTTGGCGCGGTCGACGACGCTGGCGGGCACGTCGTCGAGCGTCAGCTCGGCGACCCAGGTGGCGAGGCGCCCGGTCGGGCCGGCCGGATCGGTGGCGGCCGACTGATGCACCGCGATCATCACGACTCCCTGTCCACCGTTGACTAGTTGTTATATGTTTATAACAACTAGTCGGATCGCGCAAGGGAGGCGGTGTGAAAGCATTGATCACCGTGCAGCAGCGCAGCGACAAGGCCGGCCCGGTGTCCACGGCCGCCGGTGTGCCGTTGCACCGGCAGCTGTTCTTGGTGCTGCACGACGAGATCGATCGCGGGGTCATCGCCCCCGGCGACGCGTTGCCCACCGAGCAGACCCTGTGCGATCAGTTCGGGGTTTCTCGCATCACCGTGCGCCGCGCGCTGGCCGATCTCGCCGACCAGGGTTACATCGAGCGTCGGCACGGCGTTGGTTCGTTTGTGCGCCAACATGATCCGGCCGACGTGCCAGCCGGCCGCTCGTACTTGCAAGGACTGCGCCAGACCCAATTCGAAACCGAGGTCGAAGTGGTTGAACTGGGCACGCGGACGCCCGCACGGGTCATTGCCGAAACCCTCGGGCGCACCGGCGAGTTGCTGCACATCGTGCGGGTGCGGCGGCAACGCAGGACGGGCGAGCCGTTGATGGTGACCGACGCCTGGCTGCCCCCGGAACTGGCCCCGGTGCTCACCAAGTCCGCATTGCGGCGCGCGCCGCTCTACGATCTGCTGTCCGACAGTGGAATCACCGCGAACGGGGTGCGGCACGAAATCACGGCCGAAATCGCGGGACCGCGCAACGCGCACCTGCTCGACATCCCGATCGGTGCCGCCCTGTTGCGGGTCAACCGGCTCGTGTACGCGGCCGGCGCACCGCATCACTATTTGTCGGCGCTCCTATCGCCGAGCCGAAGTCGCGTGCTGCTCAGCCAGACAGCGGAGGAGATGGAGACCGGCGACGGGCTGAGAATCGCCCACGACGTCGGCGGGCAGGGCGGCTAGGGCGCGCCGCGGAGCGCCTTGTCGATGGCATCGACGTCCGGTGCGCAGTCACCCGCGCCGGCGACCAACGTCGCCAGCGCGCCCGCCGCGCAGGCCCGCTGTACCGCCAGGCGCCGCTGGTCCGGCGAGCCCGGATGGGGCGGCCAACTCGCGGCCAGCACGCCGGCGAACACGTCACCGGCCCCGGTGGTGTCCACCGCATCCACGGCCGGAGCCGCCACGGTGTACTCGCCGTCCGCGCCCTCGTAGCGGGCGCCGCGCGCACCCAGCGTGACCACCAAATGCTCTGGACGCCATGGCCATTCGACGGCCTCGTCTTGGTTGGTGATCACCACGTCCGCGGCGGCGGCCAACTCGCTCAACGGGCCGGGGTCCTGACCTGCCGGGGATGCGTTCACGACGACCACCGCCCCCGCCGAACGGGCGTGTCGCGCCGCCGCGACGGCCGTGGCCACCGGAATCTCCAACTGGGTCAGCATCACGTCGCAGCGGGCGACGACCGCGCGCGCACGATCATCGGTCAGCGTCAAACGGCCGTTGGCGCCCGGCACGACCACGATGGTGTTCTCGGCATTCGCGTCGACCACCACCACGGCCGTGCCGCTGGGGCCGGAAATTTCGGCGACGCCGTCCAGCCCGACGCCGTTCGCCTCGAGGTGTGCGCGCAATCGTCCGGCGGCCGCGTCGTCGCCCACCGCACCGACGAACTGCACCTGTGCGCCGGCCCGGGCCGCCGCCACGGCTTGATTGCCGCCCTTGCCGCCGGGGGCGTGCGTGAGCGACGACGCCAAAACCGTTTCGCCGGGCCGCGGAAGGGCCTCGACGGCCAACGACAGATCGAGATTCACGCTACCCACGACACAGACCCCAGCCATCACGCCGACGTTAGTCGGACCGCGATGCTAAAGCACACCAGGGCAACCGGCACTTTCGACGCGGAATCGCGTTCACGGCAAACCCCGAATATCTCGATGTCTGCGCGATATTCTGCTGCGTTAGCGGTGCTGGATCCCAGGTAAAGGGGCGGGCGATTGACCACGAGCGAGCTGACAGACGCTGCACCCCATACCGATCCCGAACCGGATGCACCGCCCACCGGAGGCCCGCGTCGGCCGGTGCTGGCCCGATTCCGGTTCGGCATCCAGTCCAAAATCCTGTTGACCATGCTGCTGTCGAGCATCCTGGGCGTGGCGGTGATCGGCGCCATCGGGGCGGCGTCCGGGCGCAACGCCTTGCGGCAGGTCGAGTCCGAACGGCTGATCGAGCTGCGGGAGTCCCAAAAGCGCGCGGTGCAGGCGCTGTTTCGTGAGGTGTCGAATTCGCTGATCACCTGGAGTGGCGGGTTCGGCATCAACCAGGCCGTAACGGCTCTGACGGCCGACTTCGCGCAGTTGAACAATGCGACGATCGCGCCGGCCCAACAGCAGGCACTGGTCGATTACTACGACAACGACATGATCAAACCGATCAAGCGCATCACCGGGGACACCATCGACATTAGGGCAGTACTGCCGAGTTCCAACGCGCAGAAGTACATTCAGGCCTATTACACCGCCGGTCCCCGGACCGGCCCCGACACGCTGCCGGTCGCGGACGCCGGCGACGGCAGCGCCTGGTCGGCGACCAACGCGCGCTTCGACTTCTACATGCGCGGCATCGTGACCCGTTTCGACTATCGCGATGCGCTGTTGTTGGACATGCAGGGCAACGTGGTCTACAGCGTGCTGAAGGGTCCCGATCTCGGGACTAACATCCTGACCGGGCCGTACCGGGAATCGAAGCTGCGCGATGCCTACCGGAAAGCTCTGGCGTCCAACGATCTCGACTTCGTCTGGATCACCGACTTCCAGCCGTACCAGCCGCAACTCGACACGCCCACGGCCTGGGTGGTGTCACCGATCGGCATGAACGGCAAGTTCGAGGGGGTGATGGCGCTGCCGGTGCCGGTCGCGAAGATCAACAAGATCATGACCGCCGACAAGCGCTGGGAGGCCGCCGGCATGGGGCCAGCGACCGAGACATACCTGGCCGGCCCCGATGACCTGATGCGCTCCGATTCACGGGATTTCATCGAGGCACCGACGGAGTACCGGCGCTCGGCGATCGATGGCGGCACGCCACCCGACGTGGCCGACCGGGCGATCCGGCTGGGCACCACCACCCTGGTGCAGCCGGTGGACACCGCCGGTCTGCGCGCCGCCAAACGCGGCGAGACAGGCGTGGTCAGCGCCACTGACTACATGGGCAACAAGGAGCTGGAAGCCTATGCCCCGCTGGACATCCCGAACTCGGACCTGCACTGGTCGATCCTCGCGACGCGCGACAACTCCGATGCGTTTGCCAGACTCGGCCGGTTCAGCAGGACGCTGGTGGTGGCCGTCGCCGCGATGGTCTTCGTGATCTGTGTGGCCTCGATGCTGGTCGCACAGGCCGCGGTGCGACCCGTCCGGCGCCTCGAAGAGGGCACCCGCAAGATCAGCTCCGGTGACTACGAGATCAACATCCCGGTCCGGCGGCGTGACGAAATCGGCGATCTCACAGCGGCTTTCAACGAGATGAGTCGCAACTTGGCGATCAAGGAGGAGTTGCTGAACGAACAGCGGCGGGAAAACGACCGCGTGCTGCTGGCTTTGATGCCCGAATCGGTGCTGCAGCGGTATCGCGGGGGCGAGGAGAACGTCGCTCAGAAACATCGCGACGTGGCCATCATCTACGCCGACATCGTCGGCTTGGACGAGATCTCCAGCACCGTGCCTGAAGACGAGTTGGTTGCCACCGTCGGCGATCTGTTCCGGCAATTCGACTCGGCCGCCGAAACCCTTGGCGTCGAACGCATTCGCACCTTCCACAACGGCTATCTGGCCAGCTGTGGGGTAGTCACCCCCCGGCTGGACAGCATCCACCGCGCGGTCGACTTCGCCCTGGCGATCGGCCGCATCATCGACCGATTCAACAGCCAGACCGGGCACCAGCTGGGCCTGCGGGTCGGGGTGAACACGGGCAACGTGGTGAGCGGGCTGGTCGGCCGCTCCAGCCTGGTGTATGACATGTGGGGCGGCGCGGTCAGCCTGGCCTATCAAATGCACAGTGGCGCACCCCAGCCCGGCGTCTACGTCAGTTCGCAGGTGTACGAGGCGATGCGGGACATCCGGCAGTTCACCCCCGCAGGTACCATCTCGGTCGGCGGTGCCGACCAGGCCATCTACCGGTTGCTGGAGCGCTGATGAATCTCTTCAGCTCGACGTGGTTCTACTGGGCGATCGGCATCGCGGTCGGACTGCCGCTCGGGTTGATCGCGCTCACCGAGTTGCAGGACGCGCTGCGGCGCAGGAACAGCCCGCTGGCCCGGCAGGTCGGCCTGGTGCGCAATTACCTGCTGCCCCTCGGTGCGCTGTTGCTGCTGTTGGTCCAGGCCTCCCAGGTACAGGCCGGCGATGTTCCGGTGCGCCTGCTGACCACGGTGTTCGGCGTGCTGGTGCTGGTGCTCGTGCTGTCGGGTCTCAACGCGACGATGTTCGAAGGCGCACCCGAAAAGAGTTGGCGCAAAAGGCTACCCACCATCTTTCTGGACTGCGCCCGGTTGGTCGTGATCGGTGTCGGTCTGGCGGTGATGTCCTCCTACATCTGGGGCGTGCGCATCGGCGGTATCTTCACCGCGCTGGGCGTCACGTCGGTCGTCATCGGCCTGATGCTGCAGAACTCCGTCGGCCAGATCGTGTCGGGCCTGTTCATGTTGTTCGAGCAGCCGTTCCGCATCGACGACTGGCTGGACACCGGCACCGCTCGCGGGCGCGTGGTCGAGGTGAACTGGCGGGCCGTGCACATCGACACCGGCAGCGGTATTCGGGTGATGCCGAACTCGATGCTCGCGGGCACCGCGTTCACCAACCTTTCCCGCCCGCCTGGCGCGTACAAGCTGGCGATGACGACCACGTTCTCCAGTGTCGACCCGCCGGACCGGGTGTGTGCGCTGCTGTCGCGCATCGCCCGGGAGTTGCCGCAGCTCAAACCCGGCAGCGTGGCGCGCACGGTGCCGAAAGGTGCGGGCGAGTACCGCACCACCGTCGGCGTGGACTCACCGGCGGCCGCCGGCGCCGCCGAGGCCACCTTCCTGCGCTGGGCCTGGTACGCGGCGCGGCGAGAGGGCCTGCACCTCGACGACGCCGACGACGACTTCTGCACCGTCGAACGAGTGGAGCATGCGCTGCACACCGTGGTGGCGCCGGCGTTGCGGATCGGCGCCGAGGACCAGCGGTCGCTGCGGTCCATGTCGAGGATCGTCCGCTACGGCACCGACGAGGTGGTGGAGTATGCCGGCCAGGTGCCGACGACCATGACGTTCTTGGTCTCGGGTCGCGTGCAATTGGCAGCGACCGCCGACGACGGCTCGCTGGTCCCGATCAGCACGCTGGACGAGGGGTCGTTCCTGGGGCTGACGGCGCTGACTCGGCAACCAAACCTGGCCAGCGCGTACGCGATCGAGGAGGTCACGGCGCTCGAGATCGATCGCGAACACATCGAGCATCTGGTGGCGCGTGCCCCGATGCTGCTGCAGAACTTCGGCCACATCATCGAAGAGCGGCGCAGCAGGGTGCGTAGTGCGCGGCAAGGTGTGGCGATCGCGAGCGCGGCGGTGCCGGGCGAAGCGGGTCGCCACCATCGGGCTAGCGATCGGGTCGGCTCACCCGGGGTTTTGCCGCCCGATACGCTGGTTCAATGAGTCTGCAAGCACCATCGCTTCCTGACTTGCGCCAGGAGGTGCACAACGCCGCACGCCGCGCGCGGGTGGCGTCACGTGTCCTGGCGTTGCTGCCGACGGTTGCCAAGGACCAGGCACTGCGCTCTGCGGCCGACGCGATTTCCGCCCACACCGAGCTGATCCTGTCGGCCAACGCCGAAGACCTCGACGCCGCCCGCGCGGCCGGCACGCCGACCGCGATGCTCGACCGGCTGGCACTGGACGCCACCCGGGTCGAGGGCATCGCCGCCGGCCTGCGCCAGGTCGCCGGGCTGCCCGACCCGGTCGGGGAGGTGTTGCGCGGTTACACGCTGCCCAATGGGTTGCAGCTGCGCCAGCAGCGGGTTCCGCTGGGCGTCGTCGGCATGATCTACGAGGGCAGGCCCAACGTGACCGTCGATGCCTTCGGGCTGGCCCTGAAGTCCGGCAACGCCGTGCTGCTGCGCGGGAGTTCGTCGGCGACGCGGTCCAACCAGACGCTGGTGCAGGTGCTGCGTGCCGCGCTGGTCGGTGAGGATCTACCGACCGATGCGGTCCAACTGCTTTCGGCCGATGACCGCTCGACGGTGACCCATCTGATCCAGGCCCGCGGCCTGGTGGACGTGGTGATTCCGCGCGGCGGGGCCAGCCTGATCAACGCGGTGGTCCGCGACGCGCAGGTGCCCACCATCGAGACCGGTGTCGGGAACTGTCACGTCTACGTGCACGACGGCGCCGATTTGGATGTGGCCGAACGAATCCTGCTGAATTCCAAGACCCGCCGGCCCAGTGTGTGCAACGCGGCCGAGACACTGTTGATCGACGCCGGGATCGCCGAAAAGGCGGTACCCCGGCTGGTGACGGCCCTGCAACAGGCCGGCGTGACCGTGCACGGTGGATTGTCCGGGGACGCACATGAGGATGACCTGCGTCGCGAATATTTGTCGATGGACATCGCGGTGGCGGTGGTCGACGGCATCGACGCCGCGATCGCGCACATCAACGAGTACGGCACCGGACACACCGAGGCCATCGTGACCACCAATATGGCCGCGGCGCAAAAGTTTACGGACGGCGTTGACGCCGCGGCGGTGATGGTGAACGCGTCCACGGCGTTCACCGACGGTGAGCAGTTCGGCTTCGGTGCCGAGATCGGGATCTCCACCCAGAAACTGCATGCCCGCGGTCCGATGGGGCTCTCCGAATTGACCTCGACCAAATGGATCGCGTGGGGAGACGGGCAAACTCGCCCGGCCTGATTCCCGCGTGACGACAGAGTCTTAGGAGAACCGATTGTGAGCGTGCCCGCCCGGTCCAGGCCGTTGTTCGACGACATCGACGATGTCTCATGGCGGCTGGCCGAGACCGGCTACCTGCCCGACACCGCCACCGCGACGGCTGTGTTCCTGGCCGACCGGCTCGGCAAGCCCTTGTTGGTGGAAGGCCCGGCCGGCGTGGGCAAGACCGAGTTGGCCCGCGCCATCGCCCAGGCCACCGGCTCGGGCCTGGTGCGCCTGCAGTGCTACGAGGGGGTCGACGAGGCCCGCGCGCTCTACGAGTGGAACCACGCCAAGCAGATACTTCGTATTCAGGCCGGTTCGGGGGACTGGGATCAGACCAAGGACGACGTGTTCAGCGAGGAGTTCTTGCTGCAGCGCCCGCTACTGACCGCCATCCGGCGCACCGATCCGACGGTGCTGCTGATCGACGAGACCGACAAGGCGGACATCGAGATCGAGGGCCTGCTGCTCGAGGTGCTGTCCGACTTCGCGGTGACCGTTCCCGAACTGGGCACGATCACCGCCGAGCGGACGCCGCTGGTGGTGCTGACCTCGAATGCCACCCGCGAGCTGTCCGAGGCGCTCAAGCGTCGCTGCCTGTTCTTGCACATCGACTTTCCCAGTCCCGACCTGGAACGCCGCATCCTGTTGTCCCGGGTCCCCGAGCTGCCCGGGCACCTGGCCGAGGAACTCGTTCGCATCATCGGCGTGCTGCGCGGCATGCAACTCAAGAAGGTGCCGTCCATCGCCGAGACCATCGACTGGGGCCGCACCCTGCTGGCGCTGGGCCTGGACACCATCGATGACGCCGTCGTCGCGGCTACGCTGGGCGTGGTGCTCAAGCATCAATCCGACCAGCAGCGCGCGACCGGCGAGCTGCGGCTGAACTAGGACGACTGCGATGCCCGCCCGCCGTATCCGGCCCTCCCGACCGCTCGCCCCGCACGGGCTGCCCGGTCACTTGGTGGGATTCGTGGAAGCGCTTCGCGGGGCCGGGATTTCGGTCGGTCCGTCCGAGACGGTGGATGCCGGCCGGGTGATGGCGACGCTCGGCCTGACCGACCGCAAGGTGCTGCGCGAGGGCCTGGCGTGCGCCGTGTTGCGCCGGCCCGATCACCGCGAGACCTATGACGCCATGTTCGACCTGTGGTTCCCCACGGCGCTGGGCGCCCGCGCAGTGGTCACCGACGACGACGCCGACGGCTCGCCCGACGACAGCGCGTTGCCGGCCGACGACGTCGAGGCGATGCGGCAGATGCTCGCGGATCTGCTGACCGAGAACCCCGACCTCGCCGACATGGATGAGCGCCTGGTCGCGATGATCGCCCGGATCGTCGAGGCTTACGGCAAATACAGCTCCAGCCGCGGCCCCTCGTTCTCGTCGTATCAGGCCCTCAAAGCGATGGCGCTGGACGAGCTCGAGGGTAAGCTGCTGGCCGGGTTGCTCGCCTCGTACGGCGACGAGCCCACCCCCAGCCAGGAGGAGATTGCCAAAGCTCTTGCTGCGCAGCGGATTTCCCAGCTGCGCAAGATGGTCGACTCGGAGACGAAGCGTCGCACCGCGGAGCAGCTGGGTCGCGATCACGTCCAGATGTACGGCATTCCACAGCTTTCCGAGAACGTGGAATTCCTGCGCGCCTCCGGTGAGCAGCTGCGCCAGATGCGCCGCGTGGTGGCCCCACTGGCCCGAACGCTGGCGACCCGCTTGGCGGCCCGCCGCCGGCGCACCAGGGCGGGGACGATAGATCTGCGCAAGACGCTGCGCAAGTCGATGTCCACCGGCGGGGTGCCGATCGACGTGGTGCTGGCCAAGCCGCGCCCCGCGCGGCCGGAGCTGGTGGTGTTGTGCGACGTGTCCGGTTCGGTCGCCGGTTTCAGCCATTTCACCCTGCTCCTGGTACATGCTCTGCGCCAACAGTTTTCACGGGTGCGGGTGTTCGCGTTCATCGACACCACCGACGAGGTGACGCACATGTTCGGCCCCGAGGCCGACTTGGCCGTGGCCATCCAGCGGATCACCCGGGAGTCGGGTGTTTACAGTCGCGACGGGCATTCCGATTACGGCAACGCGTTCGCGTCTTTCGTGCAGGCGTTCCCCAATGTGCTCTCACCGCGCACGTCGCTGCTGGTGCTGGGGGATGGCCGCACGAATTACCGCAACCCGGAGATCGAGCTGCTGACCCACATGGTGACCGCCAGTCGCCACGCGCACTGGCTCAATCCCGAACCCAGGCACCTGTGGGGCAGCGGCGACTCGGCCGCGCCGCGCTATCAAGAGGTCATCCCGATGCACGAGTGCCGGTCTGCCAAACAACTGGCCGCGGTGATCGACCAGTTGCTGCCCGTGTAGGGGTGCGGTCGCGTTTCACATCGGCCACACGCGTCACCGGCGGCGGCGATGTGCTTGGTGCCCGCCTCATAGCGACAATTGCGGGCCGTGGGGTGTCACGGCGTATTCGCCGGCCGTTTGTCGCTCTGAGGCGGGCACAACACATGCCACCCGGCGCAGAGGCTGGTGTGGCGCCTGTGATCAACGGCTGGGAAATCGGACCGTAACACCGGCTCAAGTAAGCTGGCAC
This sequence comes from Mycobacterium sp. 94-17, assembly GCF_035617725.1. Classification (NCBI taxonomy): domain Bacteria; kingdom Bacillati; phylum Actinomycetota; class Actinomycetes; order Mycobacteriales; family Mycobacteriaceae; genus Mycobacterium; species Mycobacterium sp. 94-17. Next base: position 223,846 of record NZ_JAPIYN010000007.1, on the reverse strand, counting down.
ATCGTGCAAAAGCAGCTTCGCAGGTTAGGAGTGATGGGTGGGACGTTCGACCCCATCCATTACGGCCACCTGGTTGCCGCGAGTGAGGTGGCCGACCTGTTCGACCTCGACCAAGTGGTGTTCGTGCCCAGCGGTCAGCCCTGGCAGAAGGATCGGCATGTCTCTGCCGCCGAGGACCGGTACCTGATGACGGTGATCGCCACGGCGTCCAATCCGCGCTTCTCGGTCAGCCGGGTCGACATCGACCGCGCCGGGCCCACCTACACCAAGGACACTCTGCGCGATCTGAGCGCTCTGAACCCCGACTCCGAGCTGTACTTCATCACCGGGGCCGACGCGCTGGCCTCCATCCTGTCGTGGCAGGGCTGGGAGACGGTGTTCGAGCTGGCGCGCTTCGTCGGGGTCAGCCGGCCCGGCTACGAGTTGCGCCGCGAACACGTCACCGGTGTGCTGGGCGAGCTGCCCGAGGACGCGCTGACCCTCGTCGAGATCCCGGCGCTGGCCATCTCGTCGACCGATTGCCGCCGCCGCGCGGCGCAGCGCCGGCCGCTGTGGTACCTGATGCCCGATGGCGTCGTGCAGTACGTCTCCAAGCGTCGTCTCTACCGCAACAATGAGGGGCCGCCGGTGACGGTGAACGAAAAACGCCTTGCCACAGGGGAACACCCATGAGCGCCACCCAGGAGGCCATCGACATGGCGGCGGTGGCGGCCGGCGCCGCCGCCGGAAAGCTGGCCGACGACGTCGTCGTCATCGACGTCTCGGCGCAGCTCGCCATCACGGACTGCTTCGTGATCGCGTCGGCGTCCAACGAGCGGCAGGTCAACGCCATCGTTGACGAGGTCGAGGAGAAGATGCGCAAGGCCGGCTACAAGCCGGCCCGGCGCGAGGGCACCCGGGAAGGCCGCTGGACGCTGCTGGACTACCGCGACATCGTCGTGCACATCCAGCATCAGGACGAGCGGGACTTCTATGCCCTGGACCGGTTGTGGAGCGACTGCCCGGTGGTCCCGGTGGACCTGGACGAGGGTCGCGAGGACTCCGGCGAGTCGGGCGCGCCATGAGAATTCGTCGTCTGATCATGTTGCGGCACGGGCAAACCGAGTTCAACGCCGGTAGCCGGATGCAGGGCCAGCTGGATTCTGAACTCAGCGAACTCGGCCGGGCACAGGCGGTGGCCGCGGCCGAGGTGCTGGGCAAGCTGCAGCCGTTGCTGATCGTGTCCTCGGATTTGCATCGCGCCTACGACACGGCGGTCAGGCTGGGTGAGTTGACAGGCCTTCCGATTCGGGTGGACCGGCGGTTGCGGGAGACTCACCTCGGCGACTGGCAGGGACTGACCCACACCGAGGTCGACGCGCAGGCCCCGGGCGCGCGGCTGGCTTGGCGTGAAGACGCCACCTGGGCGCCGCATGGGGGCGAGAGCAGGGTCGACGTCGCGGCGCGCAGCGTGCCGTTGGTGGCCGAATTGGTCTCTGGCGACCCGGAATGGGGTGACCCCGACGGGCCGGATCGCCCGGTGGTGCTGGTGGCCCACGGCGGCCTGATCGCCGCGCTGTCGGCCGCGCTGCTGAAGCTTCCGGTTGCCAACTGGCCGATTTTGGGTGGCATGGGCAACGCCAGCTGGGTGCAACTTTCCGGGCACAGCGACGATCGCGCCGACGAATTCGACAGCATCCGTTGGCGTCTGGACGTATGGAACGCTTCGGCCCAGGTGTCCAACGATGTCCTCTGAGCAGCCGTCGCAGCCGACGCTGCTGATTTTCGCCGACTCCTTGGCCTATTACGGCCCCACCGGGGGGCTGCCCGCCAATGATCCCCGGATCTGGCCGAATATCGTTGCGGCACAACTTGGTTGGGACGTCGAGCTGATTGGGCGAATCGGTTGGACGTGCCGCGACATCTGGTGGGCAGCGACCCAGGACCCGCGGGCCTGGGCGGCGCTGCCCAGGGCCGGAGCGGTCATCTTCGCCACCGGCGGCATGGATTCGCTGCCGTCGGTGCTGCCCACCGCGCTGCGTGAGCTGATCCGCTACGTCCGGCCGCCCCGGCTGCGGCGCTGGGTCCGCGACGGCTATGGCTGGCTGCAGCCGAGGCTCTCACCGGTGGCCAGATCGGCACTGCCCCCGCACCTCAGTGCCGAATACCTCGAACAGACGCGTGGTGCAATCGATTTCAACCGCCCCGGCATCCCCATAGTGGCCTCGCTGCCGTCGGTGCATATCGCCGACACCTATGGCAGGGCCCACCATGGACGGGCGGGAACGGTGGCGGCGATCACCGAATGGGCGCAGAACTACGATGTGCCGCTGGTGGACCTGAAAGCCGCTGTCGGCGAACAGATTATGAATGGCCGGGGGAACCCCGACGGCATTCACTGGAATTTCGAGGCGCATCAGGCGGTGGCGGAGTTGATGCTCAAGGCGCTCGCTCAGGCCGGCGTGGCGACGATGCAGAGCGCGCAGCGCGATGAGGAGGAGCCGCGCAATCAGGCCGGCGTGGCGACCGAGAAACCCCGCGGGCCGCGCTCGTGACCGTCGTGGTGTTGACCGACTCGTCGGCACGTCTTCCGGCCGACCTGCGCGAAAAGTGGGGCATCCGCGTCGTTCCGCTGCATATCCTGCTCGACGGCCACGATCTGCGTGACGGGGTCGACGACATTCCCGGCGACATCTACAAACTCGCGGCCACCACCGCGGCGGCCACTCCGGCCGAACTGGCCGACGCGTACCAGCAGGCGCTGGCCGACAGCGGCGCCGACGGTGTTGTGGCCGTCCATATTTCGTCGGCACTGTCGGGAACCTGCCGGGCCGCCGAACGCACCGCAGCCGATCTGGATCCGAATGTGCGCGTCGTCGATTCCAAGTCGGCCGCGATGGGCCTCGGCTTCGTCGCGTTGGCCGCGGCGCGGGCCGCCGCCGACGGCGCGGACGTCAATACCGTCGCGGCCGCCGCGCGGGCCGCCGTCGACCGCGCACATGCCTTCATCGTGGTGCACCGGCTGGACAACCTGCGCCGCAGCGGACGGATCGGTGGGGCCAAGGCGTGGCTGGGCACCGCGCTGGCCCTCAAGCCGCTGCTACGCATTGATGACGGCAAACTCGTTCTGGCGCAACGGGTCCGCACGGTCAGCCACGCGACGGAGACGATGGTCGACCGGGTCTGCGGGGTCGTCGGCCACCACGCCGCGGCCTTGGCGGTGCATCACGTCGACAACCCGGACGGCGCCCACGACGTGGCGACGGCGCTGGGCGAGCGGCTGCCGGCGTGCGAGCCGGCGATCGTCACCGAGCTGGGTCCGGTGCTCGCGCTGCACGTCGGCGCGGGCGCGGTCGCGGTGAGCGTGGAGCTGCCGGCAACGTAGCGGCGGGTCGATTCAGGCGTGGACCGGGCGCCGGGCGTGGTCACCGCGCGGGTGCACGACTTGCGGCCACCAGAACCAGCGCCCGAGCAGCGTGGCGATCGAGGGCATCAGCAGAGTGCGCACGATCAGCGTGTCGAGCAGCAGACCGATGCACACGGTCGACCCGAACTGACCCAGCACCCGCAGATCGCTGCCCAGCATGGACGCCATGGTGAAGGCGAACACCAGGCCCGCGGCCGTCACCACGCCGCCGGTGCCGGCCATCGACCGGATGATCCCCGTCTTGAGCCCGCGGTGGATCTCCTCGCGGAATCGGGAGACCAGCAGCAGGTTGTAGTCGGATCCGACGGCCAGCAGGATGATGACCGACAGCGCCATCACGATCCAGTGGATCCTGATGCCGAACAGATCCTGCCAAATCAACACGGACAGCCCGAATGACGCCGCGATCGAGCTGGCCGCGGTGCCGACGATCACCAGCGCGGCCACCACACTTCGGGTCAGCAGCAGCATGATCATGAAGATCAGCGTCAGGGCCGACACCACGGCGATCATCAGGTCGTACTTCTCGCCGTCGGCCATGTCCTTGAATGTCGCGGCGGTTCCGCCCAGATACACGCGGGCATCCGACAGCGAGGACTGCTTGAGCGCCTCCTGCGCGGCGGTGCGTTCGGCGTCGACACGCGCGATGCCGTCGGGCGACATCGGATCGCCCTGATGGGTGATGAAGAACCGCGCCGACTTACCGTCGGGCGACAAGAACATCCGCAGGCCCGTCTGGAAGTCGGGGTTGTCGAAGGCTTCCGGTGGCAGGTAGAAGAAGTCGTCGTTCTTCGATGCGTCGAAGCTCTGACCCATCACGATCGCGGTGTTGCTCATCGCTTCCATCTGGTCGATCATCGCCTTGAACGTCTGGTAGAGCGTCAGCGTGATGCCCCTGGTGTTCTTCAGCGTGTTGATCAGTATGGGGAACAGCGCATTCAGGTCGTGTGTGGCTTTGGCGGTGTGCGCGATATCGGTGGTGAGGTAGTGGAACTGCTCGGCGAGCTGGTCGAACCCGTCGAACGTGTCGAAGAGAGACCGCAGCCCGATGCACAACGGGATGTCGTAGCAGTGCTTCTCCCAGTAGAAGTAGGTGCGCACCGGCCGGAAGGTGTCGTCGAAATCGGCGATGTGGTCGCGCAAGTTGTCGGTGATTTGTGACGTCACCGCCGTGGTCTTTGCGCTGTCGTCGGCGGCGCCGGCCAGGTCTAGCGACACCTCATACTGGCGCTGCGTGGTGTCGATCTGGGTCTGCAGGTCGTCGGCCATCTTGAGGATGTCCTTCATGCGCTCCTTGAGAAAGCCCATGTTCTGCATCGTGGTCTGGCTTTGGATGCTGTTCTGGAACGGAATCGAGCTGTGCTGGATCGGAATGCCCAGCGGCCTGGTGATGTCCTGGACCATGGCGATGCCGAGCGTGCGCATCTCGTTCTTCGCCACCCGGTCCAGCACCAGCATATCGGCGGGATTTCGCATGTCGTGGTCGGATTCGACCATCAACAAGTCGGGATTCATCCGGGCCTCGGAGAAATGACGATTCGCGGCCTCTTGCCCTTGATTGGATGGGGCCGACAACGGCAGGTAATGGCGGTCGTTGTAGCTCGTCTTGAAGCTCGGCAGGGCGACCATACCGACCAGCACGACGGCTGCACTGACGACCAAAATGGCTGCGGGCCAACGCACCACGGCGGTGCCCACCCGGCGCCACAGCCGCCCTCGCTTCGCCTGCTTTTCGAAGAGGTGGAAGCGACTGCCGAGAAAAACGACCGCGGGGCCCAGGCTGAGTCCGGCCAGCACCACGACCAGCATGCCGATCGCTACCGGCGCACCCATCGTGTTGAACCAGGGCAGCCGAGCAAAACTCAGACAGTAGGTGGCTCCCGCGATCGTCAGGCCGGAGCCCAAGACGACCGGGGCGACTCCCTTGAATGTGGTGTAGTACGCGGTTTCTCGGTCCTCGCCGGCGGCCAAGGCCTCCTGGTATCGGCCGACGAGGAAGATGCCGTAGTCGGTTCCCGCGGCGATCGCCAACATGGTGAGGATGTTGGCGGCGAACGTGGTGAGTCCGAATGCGTTGTTATACGCCAGAACCGCGACGACACCCCGCGCGCACGCCAGCGCCACAAAGGTCATGAACAGCTGGATCAGCGTGGTGACGATCGACCGGTAGACCAGCAGCAACATGATCGCGATCGCGCCCAAGGTGAACAGTGTGATCTTGGCCAGGCTGGCGTTACCGATGATGTGCATGTCGTCGGACAGCGCGGCGGGACCGGTGACGTAGGCCTTCACGCCGGGTGGCGCCTTGTTCTCGTCGATCACCTTGCGGACGGCGTCCACGGAGTTGTTGGCCTGTGTGGTGCCCTGATTACCGGCGAGGTTGACCTGTACGTACGCGGCCTTGGCGTCGGCGCTCTGCGCACCCGCGGCGGTCAGCCGGTCTCCCCAGAAGTCCTGGATGTGCTGGATGTGCGCGGGATCCTGGCGGAGTTGCCGAATCAGGTTGTCGTAGTACTTATGTGCGTCCGGGCCCAGCGGGTGCTGACCCTCCAGGACGATCATGACGGTGCTGTTGGAGTCGAATTCGTGGAAGTTGTGGCCCAGGCGCATCATCGCCTTCATCGACGGCGCGTCCAGCGGTGCCATCGGCGCCGAGTGCGCCTCTCCGACAACTTCCAGGCTGGGGACCAGCATATTCACCAGGACGGTCACCACCACCCAGCCCAAAATGATCGGTATCGCGAAGATGCGAATCGCATGGGGCAGGTAGGGCCGGTGGCCCCGCTCGGCCTTGGACAGGCCCACCGTTTTGATCGGGCCGGTGTCGGCGGCGCTCAGGTCGCGCTCGGTCTTGCTGTTCACATCGCTCATGCGGACTTCACCAGGCAGAAGGTCTGGGCGTTATGGCCGTCGGAGTTCTGGTCGTCGCGGACCACGCCGTCCACGGTGATCTTGCAGGTGATCCTGCTGCCATCGCTCTGCGCCATGATGTTGGCGCTCACCGAGGGCAGCGTGGTCGAGATCGTCGTGGACCAGGGCAGCGGGGCGTTGTTGACCTGGTGCGTGTTGGCGTTCTCGTCCCAGTAGTTGATGTTCGCCGTGGTGCCCGGGGATCCGGAGATTTCATAGACGACGACCTTCGGGTTGAACTGCACGATTTCGATCCCCTTGCCGGCGTTTGCGTTGAGATCCTCCGACCCGAAGATCTTGTGCAGTCGCGACACGATGAGCGCCGACAGCGACAGAACGATCACCAGCAGAAGTGGGATCCACCCCCGTTTCAGCAGGCGGGTCAAGATGCCGTGGCGGGGACCTGAATGTGGATTAGCCACCACCTGACCACCTTCCGCAAAGCTCATCAACCGTCGCCGGGCGACCCCGATGCCAACGGAACTTTTGCTCGGTTAGGAATACTAACCTTAGTGCACGCAAGCGTTCCTCCTGGGGCCGACAGGTGTGCCGAACGGCATACCGCTAGGAAGCCAGCCGACCCGTGACCGGCGGCAGATCCGCCAGCGTCACGATCCCGGGCGGGGCGGCCACCACCGCCGGGACGGCATTGGTAACGGGCATCGCGGTGTAGATCATTCCTAATCCCATGAATCCGGGCTCCGTCCAGTCCTTGGGCGGCAGGCAGTGCAACACCGTGCGCATGTTGGGCAGCCCGAACACCTGGATGACGTGGCCGTGCTCCAGCGGCTTGGGCGGCACGACGTGGGTGCCCATGGTCCAGTTGAACCCGACACTGACCGCGTTGCGCCCGCCGACCCAGCCGCGGTGGTAGCCGTAGACGCCGCCGACCGTTCCGGCGGGGATCTTCATGAAGCCCAGATCGGAGTCGCCGGTGGCCGCGGTGAAGGTGACGTCGAAGGTCATCTTGTCCAGCTTCGCCCCGATCGCGTCGGCCATCATCGCCGCCGACTCGGCGAAGACCTCGCTTTCCCGCCGGACGTTCTCGGCCAGCCCCGGGGTGTCGGGATCCTGCGAAAAGCCCATGGCCGTTTGGGTTTCCGCCGACTCGTAGGTCGAGCAGTCGACCGACTCCGTGATCCGGATCTCGTCGACGCGCTCGCACGATCCGGACAGCGCCATGCCCACCATGTTCGTCATGCCCGGGTGCGCGCCGCTGCCGAAGATCGTCGCATTGCCCCTGTGGCAGGCGTCCTCGATGCGCCGGCGATCCTGCGGTGTCTGCTTGCCGCCGGTGATCCACGCGGCGCTGGTGCACACGTTGACTCCCGATTCCAGCAGCCGCACCAGCTCGTCGACGCTGGGCCACAGCGGGTTGTAGCAGCACGCGTCGGCACCGAGGGCCAACAGCGCGTCGATGTCGTTCGTCGCCCGCACGCCGGTTGGCTCCGGCCAGCCCGCCAGGTCGGCGGCGTCGACCCCGACCTTGTCGGCGCCGTGCGCGTACACCCCGGCCAGTTCGAAGTCAGGCCGGCCGATGATGGCGTGCAGCGAACGCCGTCCGATGTTCCCGGTCGTCCACTGGATCACTCGCAGCGGGCGGTCGGTGCTTGCCTTACTCATCGCGGCTCCTTTGCCGGGGGCGGGTGGGACCCATTATCGATCAGCGGTGACGCGACATTGGGGAAGGGGTCAAAGCCCGGCCACCCCGACCGCCAGGAAAGTGCAGCCCGCCGCGGCCAGCAGGAATGCGACTTCGGCGCGGCGACGCGATCGGAGCCAGTCGTGTAGGGCCGTCACCCGGGCCGCGGTTTTCTCAGGCGCCAGCAGATACGCCAGCAACGGAACTTCTATCAGCGCGAAGGCCACCGCGTTGAACATCACCAGCACGGCGACTTGCGTCGGGGCCGTCGCGCCCGAGGCCAGAATGACGGCGAGCGCGGCGAGGTAGTCGACCGACGGCAACGCGATCCCGAGGCCGGCGATCCCCGCCACCGACAGCGAATGCCGGCTCAGCAATCGCTGCACCGGTGTCGCCAACTTCGTCGGGCTCCTGCCCAGCCGCGCGGGAAGGTTCACCGCCACCGCCACCGCGACCGCCAGCGCCAGGAGACCGACCAGAATCTGAACCGTGGGCAACGCGAAGTGGGAAGAGACCAGCACGCTGCGCCGCAACGCGAACAAGACGACCAGACCCACCGCCATTCCCATGGCGAAACCGCCGGCGAGAAACGCCAGCAGCTGCAGCGCCGGTCTGGGTCTGTTCAGCATGAGCACGGTCATGCCGATCCGGAACGGTTCGACACTGACGGCGAGGGCCATGACCAGGACGGTGACCAACATGGGCATTGTGGTGGCGGTCGCCGGCAGGCTCAGGCGTCCAACCGGGCGAATTCGTCGTGGCGGTACCGCTCGACGCAGGCGGCGCGCCGGATCTTGCCGCTCGTGGTGGTGGGGATCGTGCCGGGCGGCACCAGGACGAGGTCTCCGACGCTCACGCCGTGCTCGTTGGAGATGGCCGAGGTGACATCGGCTTTGATCGAGGTGAACCAGCGCGTCGCATCCTCGGTGGAATCGCCGCGCTTCTTGAGCTCGATGACCGTGACGAGCTTTTCGGTGCTGTTCACCGGAACCGATATCGCCGCGACCCGCCCGCCGGTGATCTCTTGCACCGTGGCCTCGATGTCCTCGGGATGGTGATTGCGCCCGCGGATGATCAGCAGATCCTTGATGCGGCCGACGATGAACAGATCACCGCGGTAGACGAAACCCAGGTCGCCGGTCTTCAGCCAGGGTCCGCTGGGCGTGCCCGGCGAGGGGTCGACCAGTGTTGCGCCGAAGCATTGCTGCTCGGATGGCGGCTTGCGCCAATAGCCGTCGGCGACGTTCTCGCCATGCACCCAGATTTCGCCGATGGTGTCCGGTGGGCACTCGCGGTTGGTGTCGCGGTCGACGATGCGCACCGCGGGGGTTCGCGGCACTTGGTATTTGACCAGCGATGAGCCGGTTCCGGGCGCGCATGGCCGGGCGCGACCCGCGGACAGCTCGTCGATATCGAAGTGCACGGTCGACGACTCACCCCAGGTGCCGCTCGCCACGAAGACGGTTGCCTCCGCCAAGCCGTAGGACGGGCGCATCATCTGGCCCCGAAAGTTGAAGTGGGCGAACCGATCTACGAAGCGGTGCAGAGTGGCCGCTTCGACGCGTTCGGCACCGCTGATGATGCCCAGCACCCCGCCGAGGTCGAGCCCGGCCAGGTCGCGGTCACTGGTTTTGCGGGCCGCCAAGTCGAAGGCGAAGTTGGGCGCCGCCGACCACGACGAAGGATTCGCCGCCAACGACCGCACCCATCTGGCCGGTCGTTCCAAGAACGCGACCGGGCTCATCAGCTCGCCGCGGTAGCCGCTCAGGATCGGTGCGCATACCCCCAGCACCAAACCCATGTCGTGGTAAAACGGCAACCACGACACCATCGTCGCGTTCGGCGGGGCCTTCAGGTGGGCCTCCGCGAAGAAGCTGCGCATCAGCTGCTCGAAATTCACTTGCAGGTTCCGGTGCGAGATCATCACCCCGGCCGGCGTCCGCGTCGAACCCGAGCTGTACTGCAGGTACGCGACGCTGGGCAAATCCGCTGGCGGAACAGGTGTTTGGCCCTCGGCGTCGAGGTTCGTCGAACCGATTTCGACGATCTCCGGAACGTGGTCCATGCGCGCGTGCTTGACGTAGCCGGCCACTTCGTCGGCGGCCGCGGACGTCGTGAGGACAACCGCGGGCGACGTATCGGCGAGGACCGCGGTCACCCGCTCATGGCTCGAGCCGCGATGCGGCAGCGGGAGCGGGACCGCGATGAGGCCGGCTTGCATGGATCCTAGGAACGCCGCGATGTAATCGAGGCTCTGGGGTGCCAGGATCACCGCCCTGTCGCCGACCGACCCGTGCCGGCCGAGGTCACGCGCTACGTTCAGGGTCCGGCGGGACAGCTGCGACCACGTCAGGCTCTCGGGCACGCCCTCCCAGTCGCCCTGGTAATCGGTGAACGTGTATGCGACGTCGTCAGGCCGCAAGCTGGCGCGTCCATGCAACATGGACAGAATTGATGACTGAGGCATAGGTCAGTGGTCAGCCCGCGCCATGCGACAAGACGGACGAGGCACCGGCGAGGATCTGCGCGAACGGGTCGGCGCCACCGCCGAAGGTCGCCTGGTTGGCCGGCGCGGTGACTTCGGCGGGGTCGAAGCCGTGCACGGGATCGACCTGAACCGGAGCCGTCGACGGGTCGTCGTTGCGCGAGTAGCCCGCGTTCACCCGGGGGATCAGGATGGCGTCGAGCTTGTTCAGCGTGTCTTCCGGGATCCCGATGTAGGCCAGCGGCATGACGAGCGGAAGGTGCTTTTCCGGGACCATGATCGTCGTCTCCTTGGCGCCCCGGGAGTTGATCGTGGTTCTGATGTTCTGCGGCGGCACCATACTCGGGTTCGTGAAGGCCACCGCGGTGTGACCGGTGGCCAAGCCCATGAGGGTGTTGGCGAACGCGAACATGTTGTCCGGCCGGTCGGGGAAGTCGGCGATCGAGTCGTAGGCGGCGACGAACTTGTTGGTGTCGTACTGACTCTCGTACGGCGGTGGCATGCGGTAGTCGAGGGCCGGAACGACGCTGCCGACGGGGAACATGGCGGTCAGGAAGCTCTGGCCGAAGGCGTGACGCCCGATCGGGTCGCCGAACGTGGCGAAGTTCAGCGTGCCGGGCGGGGGAGCGGCCGGGTCGGTCGCCAGCCGGGCCTGCTCGCCGTCGACCACGAACCCGCCCTCCGACAAGCCGATCGCGGTGCCGGGGCGGCCGGTCTTGATCGCCGCGTCGAGGTTGTTCACTCCCACGTCGACCGACTCGCCGACGCTGGGGCCGTCCAGACCCAGGCCGGGGAACAGGTCCTCGCCGATCTTGCCGATCCCCGGGAAGAGCCGCTCCAGCACGTGCCCCTGAACCTGGCCGGCCGGGTAGCGGACGATCTCGCGCTTCTGGCCGGGGAACCATTGGGCCCCCTCCTCGCGGATGTACTCGTCGTACGGGATGCCGAGGACGTGAGCGCCGCCGAGGGCGAACGCGGTCTGATCGCCCGGCGCCCCCGGGGTCGGCGGCCCGCCGATCGGCGTGTCATCGGCCGCCGCGGGTCCGACGCCGAAATACCCTGTGGCGCTGACAGCTAACAGCGCCGTCACTCTTGCGAGTAGCTTTTTCATTCCTGATCCTGCCCGCCGCGTTCGCCTCGTAGTCTCACACACCTCATATGTCATGGCTAACCGGGTTGCGTCTCGCCGTGTCGTGTCGGGGTCAGCCGCGGGCCCCCGCGCGCGGCCGCCCGGGAAGGCCACCAGTTGGCCCGGCCGACCAGTGCGGCGATGGCGGGAACCGTGACGGTGCGCACCAGGAAGGTGTCCAGCAAAATTCCCGCGCCGATCACGAAACCGCCCTGCACCACGGTGCCGATGTTGGAGAACAACAGGCCGCACATCGAGGCGGCGAAAATCAAACCCGCGGCGGTGATCACACCCCCGGTGGAACCCAGGGTGCGAATGATGCCGTAACGCACGCTATTCGGCGACTCGTCACGCATCCGCGAAATGAGCAGCATGTTGTAGTCGGCTCCCACCGCGACCAATACCACGAAGGCCAGCGGGGGCACGCTCCAATGCAATTGCTGGCCCAACAAGTATTGGAAAACGAGCACGCCGATGCCCACCGCGGACAAATACGAAATGACCACGGAGGCGACCAGATACAGCGGGGCGACGATCGCGCGCAGCAGCGCGATCAAGGTCACCAGCACGACGAGGAGGGTCACGGCGATGATGAACCGGATGTCGTGTTGGTAATAGTCGCGGGTGTCCTTCAGGCCGACTGTGAATCCCGCCATCGAGACCGTGGCGTCCGCCAACGTGGTGTTCGGCTGGGCCCCCCGGGCGGCGGCCGTGATCGCGTTGACCTGATTCATCGCCTCCGGGCTGAACGGATTCAGTTTGGTTTGCACCAGATATCGCACCGAGTGGCCGTCGGGCGAGATGAACACCTTGGCCGCTTTCTGGAACTCCTGCAGCTGCAGCAGTTGGGGCGGAATGTTGAATCCCGCCATCGCCGGTTGCGCCGCGTCACGCTTCAGTGACAACAGAAATGCCGCCGACTCACTCAGACCGGACCCGAGTCGTTTGACTTGGTCGACGAGTTGGGCCACCGCGTCGGCGACTTGCCTGCTGCCGCCGGCGAATCGGTTGGCGCCGTCTTGCAGATTGTTCAAATTCGACTGCAGGCCACCGGGTTTGTCCATTCCCATGGAGTGCAGCACTTTGGTGAGCTTTCCCAACGCGGTACGCAGGCGCTCGGTCGACGCCTTCAGCGCGCCCTTGTCCGGATAGTCCTGCAGCTGGTGGGCCAGGTCGTTGATCGCGTCCAGGTCTGCCTGATCGCGTGAGCCCACCAACTGCTCGAATGCCCCGCGGGTGTTGCTGCATGACGGATCGGCGTCGCAGACCGGGTTGCCCTGCAGCGCCGTCAGCACCGGGCCTATCCAGGCGAACATGTTCTTGGCGGCGGTGAAGTTCCACCCCATGGCATTGCTGAGCGCGTTGACATGGTCGACGAGCTGGGCGGCGATATCGACCTGCCTGACCAGCGCGTCGCCGGTGTACTGGTTCTTCGCCGACGAAAACGCGTTGTTGAGATCCTGCACGCTGGCGGCGAGTTGGGCGACCTGGCCCTGCACATCGCCGAGGCTGTTGGCCAGCGTGCCCGCCCCCGCGGCCAGCCGGTTGAGGTCGCCCGTGTGGTCGTTGATCAGGGTGGACCCGCCGGCCAGCAGGGTACCGATGGCCCCCGCCTGGTAGGTGGCTCTGAATTGCTCCGGCACGTTTCCGGTGGGACGCGTAATACCGCTGACCGCAGCGATATTCGGCAGTTGACTGACGCGGTCCGCCATCTGTTCCAGGTCCGCGAGGGCTTTCGGTGTCCGAAGGTCATGCGGCGACTGGACGAAGATGTATTCCGGGATCGACTGATTCACCGGGAAATGCCGGTCCAGGGCGGCATATCCGACAGAGCTCGGCGCCGATGACCGCAGGGCTTTGCGGTCATCGTAGTTGTAGCGCACCAGGCCGGCGCAACTGGCCAGGATGATCAACACCAGCACACTGGCGACGAGATTGACCATGGGCCGGCGCACGATGCGAATGCCCGAACGCCGCCAGAACCCTGCGGTCAGCTCGCGCCGTGGCTTGACCCAGCCACGCGATCCCGCGAGCACCAGGATCGCCGGCAGCAACGTCACCGCGGCGAGGAACGCGACGCCGATCCCGATCGCCGACGCCGCCCCGACGGTCTTGAATATGCCCATTCGGGCAAAGCTGATGAGCAGGAACGTGATTCCGACGGTGGCGGCCGATGCGCCGATCACCTTTCCGATCGACATCAGCGCGTGCCTGACCGCCTGATCGGAATTCGTACCCGAACGCACGAAGTCGTGGTAGCGGCTGATCAGAAATACCGCGTAATCGGTTCCCGCGCCGGCCATGATGGCGCTCAGAAAGACGATCGACTGATTCGACACGCCCGAGCCGGTGAGCAGTGAGTAGCCGGCGACCGTCGCCTGCGCGATAACCAGTGATACCCCGATCGTCAGCAGGGGCAACAGCATGGTGACCGCGCTGCGGTAGATCACCAGCAGGACGACGAGCACCAGAACGGCGATCGCCAGCTCGATCGGCATGCGATCCCGGTCGCCCTCGACGGTGAGGTCGGCGACGGTGGCCGCGGGGCCGGTGAGGTTCGCCGTCAGCGCGGTCCCGGTGACGGCGCGTTTGACGATGTCGCTGATCCGGTTGAAAGCGTCGTATGACCGTGGCGTGCCCAACTCGCCGGCAACGCCGACCGGCAGCACCCACGCCTTGCGATCCTTACTGGTCACGACCGGTCGAAGCGGCGGGGCGCTGAGGAAATCCTGCACCATCAACACGTCTCGCGTGTCCTGGTGCAGCGCGTCCACCACCTTGCGGTAGACGGCCTCGTCCGCGGGGCCGAGTCCCTTGTCGTTGGTCAAGACCACCAGCAGGAGGTCTTCGGAGCCCGACTCGTGGAACGCTTGCGTCATCTCTCGCGCGGTGACGTTCGACGGCGCGTCGCGGGGCAACAGCGCCAGCGGATGCTTCTGCGCCATCTCACCCAGCGATGGCAACGTCAGCGGGAGCGCGACCGCGATCGCGACCCAGAGCCCGATGACCACCCAGGGCCACCGCACCACGAAATCAGCTAACCGGCGCATAGCGGGCCTGTCCGGGTGGGGCGGTGGCATGCTCGATGGCCCCCGCCTGCGCTCTGCCGAGCCACGCGGGTTGGTGGTGTGCGATCGCGAGCCGCGCTGTGTGGATGGCCCTAGCCATTGAGGAACTCCACGCTAGGCGACGCGTCCCCAATGTCCACTACCGGCGACCCGCCCGCACACGGACTTCATCGCCGTCATGTAACGGCGCACTGACTTCTCGGCGACGGGATTGTCGGGATGCATGATCGCCATCACCGTACCCTCCCCGTATCGGAACACATAGATGGTCAGTTGATAGGAAGAGCGGGCATCGGGATAGATTCCGATATTGTCGGCAAGGCCCAGGTCGGCGGCGGCGAGAATTGCGTTGAGTGGGGCGGCGCCGCCATGGAAGAAGTTCGACACCGGAAAGTTCGGCCGAGGCCAGTTCAACCACGGCGCCAATTCCAATACGCGGTAGTACGGCACCTTCGCCATGTCCAGACTCGAATCGAACGAGTCCTGCGCCGCCCACGCGGCGTCGCCGAAAGAGGCCGCGGCAATGGGTACGGTGATCGGGATCAAGCCGGTGAACCAGCCCTGCGTCATGAAATTGTCGGCGGCTGTGCGCGAATCACGGGGCGTGAGCCCGTAATACGTGAGGGCGCCAGTGAATTCGTGCTCCAGCAGGGCGAAGCAGGCAAACAGGCCGCCGACGAAACGCGCGCCCGCGGCCGCGCAGGCTGATTCGAATCGCTCGGTCTGCGCCGGGTCCATCAGGAGTTCGGAGGTCATGCCGGAGCCGCACGACTCCAATGGGTTACCCAGGGGGAGTGGGAATTCGGGAAAACCGGAGTTATTGTTTTCCGCGAATTCGATCCATGCGCGCACTTCGGGTGAATCCGCGGTCAACGTCGACGTGTATTCGCGCTCGCGGGTGCAGAAATCATCGAAGCTGCCGGCGTCGGGAAGTGCGAGGGCGTCACCACCCCCGCTCAACGCCGTATACATCCCGTTGGCCTCCATCATCGTGGTGCCGATCAGTGTCGCGTCCCCGTGCACGTGATCCATCGCGGCGAAGAAAGTGAAATGGCCGTCGTGCTGCACGATCCCGAACGTGAAGCAGCCCCATTCCAGGGGATCGGGAATGGCCTGAACGTGAGCGTGTATCTCGTCAACCGACATCTGACCGTGCTCGATCGCCGTGAATTCGATATCGGCGGGATCGCTGATGGTATGCCTGACGAACTCTCCGTCATCGGTGCGCTCGAACCAGCTGCGGAAGGTGTCATGCCGGCGCAGGTATGCGTTGACGGCGTGGTCCATCGCTTCGACATCGCACGTCCCGGACACGTCACAGGTGGCGATGATCTGCCGGGAAAAGGTCAGTCCCGCGGCAGCCCGCTCCCAGTAGTTGCGAAGATGTTGACTCTGCATGTAGCTGATCGGCACCGAGCTGACAGGCGCTCGTCGGGCCTTCGCGCCGGCCGCGGCCGTCGGATGCCACGAGGTGACCGAACCCGGCGTCGCGGTCCATTCGTCGAGCGAGCCGATCGTAATTTTACCGATGCGCAAAAACACGTCCTCCTCGATCTGAACGGCTCAGGTACCGCCGCGGTCCGGCGAGACCAAGATAACGCCCCCGGCGATTGCAGTCGCAGGCGTGCACGGGCGACCGCCTACACTCAGTCACGGAGCTGAACGGCCGTTGTCACGAACGGTTGGGCGAGCGAGGCAGGACGGGGGCCGCATCGGCCGTCGTGCGCGGTGCGGGCGCTGCGATTGGGGCGCCGGCGTTCGGACATGATTCTGAAGCGGTAACCGGCCTCGCGCCTCATCAGCTCTTGACCGGGCAAGGAAGGCAGGACCATGGCATCCGTCGAAGACTTGCACGAGCGGGCACCTGGTTTTGCGATCGTAGGCTACGCGGCGCGCTTTCCGGGTGCGGCCGATGCGGACGAGTTCTGGGAGGTGCTACGGCACGGCCGGGACGCGATATCGGAGGTGCCGCGGGACCGTTGGGATGTCGACGAGTTCTTCGACCCGGAACCCGGGGCGCCTGGCAAGGTCGTGACCCGTCGCGCGGGCTTCATCGATGACGTGACCGGGTTTGACGCGCCGTTCTTCGGAATGTCGGCGCGCGAGGTCAGGTTGATGGACCCGCAACATCGGCTGCTGCTGGAGACGGCGTGGCGGGCCGTCGAGCATTCGGGAACCGCGCCAACGGCCCTGGCTGACAGCAACACCGGTGTCTTCGTCGGCCTGGCCACCCACGACTATCTGGGCATGGCGTCCGACGAGCTGACCTACCCCGAGATCGAGGCCTACATGGCCATCGGCACGTCAAACGCCGCCGCGGCCGGCCGGATCAGCCACCGGCTGGGGCTGCAGGGTCCGGCGGTGGCCGTCGACACCGCCTGCAGCTCGTCGCTGGTCGCGATCCACCAGGCCTGCCAGGCGCTGCGGTTGGGCGAATGCGACCTCGCGCTGGCCGGCGGCGCCAACGTGCTGCTCACCCCGGCGACCATGATCACGTTCTCCAGCGCACACATGCTCGCCCCCGACGGCCGGTGCAAGACGTTCGACGCGGCCGCGGACGGATACGTACGCGGTGAGGGATGCGGCGTCATCGTGATCAAGCGCCTCGGGGACGCGATCCGCGACGGCGACCGGATCCGGGCCGTGATCCGGGGTAGCGCCATCAACCAGGACGGTGCGTCGGGCGGATTGACGGTGCCCAATGGCGTTGCGCAGCAACGGGTTATCGCCGACGCACTCAAGCGTGCCGACCTCGAACCCCGTGATGTCGGTTACCTGGAGGCGCACGGCACCGGGACATCGCTGGGTGACCCGATCGAGGCCCAGGCCGCGGGCGAGGTGCTCGGTGCCGGGCGAGAACCCAACCATCCGCTGCTGATCGGTTCGGTGAAGACCAACATCGGTCACCTCGAAGCGGCCGCGGGAATCGCGGGCGTGATCAAAGTGATCTTGGCACTCGAGCACGAGATCCTGCCGCAGCACCTGCACTTTCAGAATCCGTCGCCCCACATCCCCTGGGACCGACTCCCGGTGGAAGTGGTCACCGAGCCCAGGCCCTGGGAACGCAACGGCACGCCGCGCATCGCGGGAGTCAGCTCGTTCGGGTTCGCCGGCACGAACGCGCACGTCATCCTCGGGGAGGCGCCCGAACCGGCGGCGCCGCCGACCGCCGCACCGGTTCCGGCCCCACGGCGCGGCGACCGGCGCTTCAGCATCCTGCCCCTGTCGGCGCGAACGCCCGCCGCGCTCGTGCGGCTCGCCGACGAATATCGCGACTGGTTGAGCGCGCACCCGGAGGCCACCCTGGCCGACGTGTGCTTCACCGCGGGGGCGGGGCGAGCGCACCTGGAGCAGCGGGCGGCGTTGGTGGTCAATTCGAGAGAGTCCGCCGTCGAGCTTCTCGGCGCGCTCGCGCAAGACCGCCCGGCACCCGGTTTGTTCCGCGGCGAATCCCACGACGTGCCGAAGGCGGCGTGGCTGTTCACCGGCCAGGGCAGCCAGTACCCCGGCATGGCACAGGAGTTGTACGACACCGAGCCGGTGTTCGCCGAGACGCTGAACCGATGCGCTGAGGCGGTCGCGGAAATCCTCGAAAAGCCTTTGCTGCAAGTGATATTCGATGTGGACGGCCCGGACTGTGACGCAACGCTGCGACAAACCTCGTATGCGCAGCCGGCGCTGTTCGCGGTGGAGATGGGCCTGGCCCGGCTCTGGCAGTCGTGGGGTTTCGAGCCTGACGTGGTGCTGGGCCACAGCGTCGGCCAGTATTCGGCGGCCTGTGTCGCGGGAGTGTTCGGCCTCGAGGACGGTGCGCTGCTGATCACCGAACGTGGTCGTCTCTTCGCCAGCCTGCCTTCCGGTGGCCGCATGGCTGCGGTGTTCGCCCCCGCCGAGCGGGTCGAGCGCCTGACCGACGAGTTTCCCGCGCTGTCGGTGGCCGCCTACAACGGTGCCAACACCGTATTGTCCGGCCCCGCAGCGGATCTGGAGCGGGCGGTAAGCCGGTTGACGGCCGAGGGCGTCAGGTGCGACTGGCTGGAAACCAGTCACGCGTTCCACTCGGCGCTCTTGGACCCGATCCTCGACGAATTCGAGTCGTATGCGGGGAGATTCGAGTTCGCGACGCCGCAACGAATGCTGGTCGACAACCGCACCGGGGCCACGCTCGGCCGCAGCGTCAAGCTGGACGGCGCCTACTGGCGCCGTCACGCGCGTCAGCCGGTGCAGTTCGTCAAGAGCGTTCGCACCCTTGCCGAGCTGAACTGCAAGGTGTTGCTCGAGATCGGTCCGCGGCCGGTGCTCACCGCTGCGGCCCTCGGCGCATGGCCCGACCCGGCCACCCTGCCGCGAGCGATCGCGTCGCTGCGCGAAAACACGGCCGACCACCGACAAGTCATCGAAGCCGTTGCCGAAGGGTACGTCTTGGGCCACGCGCCGGACTTCGGCGCGCTGAGTGACGCGCAGGCCCGGAAACTGGACCTGCCCACCTATCCCTTCGAGCGTCGTCAGTACTGGTTCCGGGACGGCCGGACGGACAGTGGCGACGACCAGAATGGGGCCGGCGCCGCCACCACCGAGGCGATCCGCCTGCTCGAGGACGGCCGGATCGAGGAACTCGCGACTCTGCTCGACGGCACCAGCGGTAATCGTCAGACCCTGAATGTGCTCAGCAAGCTCGCGGCTCAGCACAACCAGCAGCGCACGACCCGCTCCATCGCGGATGACCGCTACGAAATCTGCTGGGAGGCATCGACTGTCGCCCCTCGACCCACGGAAGCGGGCCAGGGAGGCACCTGGCTTCTCGTCGGTGCCGAGTCCCCCGCGCTGCAGCCGCTGGTCGATGCACTTGCCGCCCGCGGACAGGACTATCGGTTCATCGGCCTGCCGGCGTCCGACGCCGACGAAGAGCGGCTCGCAGATCTGTTGCGCGCCACCGATTCTGAGGGTTCGTTTCTGGGTATCGTCGACGTCGCGGCGGTGGACTCCGAACCGGCGCCGGCGATGCAGTCGCTGCTGCGGATCCAACACCGCGTCCTGGGCGGCACGCGGCGACTCTTCCGGGCGGCGGTCGCCGCCGACCTGCGCGCCCCCATCTGGATCGTGACCCGTGGCGCGCAGCGCGTCACCGGAGCGGACAGCGTCAGGCCCGACCAGAGCTGCCTGTGGGGCTTCGGACGCGCCGCGTCGCTGGAGCATCCACAGGTGTGGGGCGGCCTGGCCGACCTGTCGCAAGGCGACGCCGACGAGTGGACCCCATTCGTCGGGCGGATCACGGCGTCGCGCGACGGGGACTTGCGGGAAGACCAAGTCGCCCTGCGTGATCAGACCGTCTACGTGCCTCGGCTGGTCCGGCGTAGCGAGCCCCCGAGCGGGACATCGCTGCGACTGCGCGACGACGCGACGTACCTGGTGACCGGTGGGCTCGGCGCGATCGGGCTCGAGATCGCCGGATACCTGGCCGCGCACGGCGCCGGGCATCTGCTGCTGACCGGCAGGCGCGCGCCGAGCGAGGCCGTGCAGCAGCGCATCGATGGGCTGAGCGAACAGCACGGTTGCCAAATCCGGGTTGTCGCCGCCGATGTCGCCGATGCGCATGACGTCGCGCGCCTGCTGGCCGGCGTGCCGGCGGAACTGCCGCTGGCCGGCATCGTGCACGCCGCGGGTGAGATCGGCACCACCCCGCTGAGCAACCTGGACGATGCCGAGGTCGATCGTGTGTTCGCTGGGAAGGTTTGGGGCGCTTGGCATTTGAGCGAAGCCGCGGCCGCCCTGCAGCTGGACTTCTTCGTCAGTACCTCGTCAATCGCCTCGGTATGGGGCGGATTCGGTCAGACCGCCTACGGCGCGGCGAACGCCTTCCTCGACGGACTGGCCTGCCGGCTGCGCGAGCGCGGCATCTGCGCGACCAGCGTCAACTTCGGGCCGTGGGCGGCGGGCATGGCCGACGCGGAGTCCCGCGCACGACTCGAGCAGCGTGGGGTCCGGACGTTGTCGCCCGCCGATGCGCTGGCGGGCCTGGTCGACGCGGTGACGGCGCCCGGGGCGAAGGAGCTCGTGCAAGGAGTTGTGGCGCGGATCGACTGGGCCCGCTTCCTGCCGCTGTACGAGCAAGCGGGCAGGCGCGCGTTCCTGAGCGAGTTGGCACACGAGGTGGCCCGCTCGTCGGGCACGGCGGCGCCGGCACTTACGCCGTCGGGGAAGACCCCGCTGGTCGAGCGGCTCACGAACGCCCCTGTGCGGCAACGCAAGAAGCTGCTGACCGACTACCTGCGTGACGCGGTCGCCGAGGTGACACGGACCGATGTCGCCGAGATCCGGGACGACGCCGGGTTTTTCGATCTCGGTATGGATTCACTGATGGCCGTCGAAATGCGGCGCCGCATCGAACAAGGGGTGGGCGCGGAGATTCCGATCACCATGGTGATGGATCATCCGCGGCTGTCCGACGTGGCCGACTATCTGCTCGGCGACGTGCTCGGGCTCGGTGAGTCGGCCGCATCGGTGGCCCAGCCGGTGGCGACCGCGACGACACGCACGGACGAACCGATCGCGATCGTCGCGGTGTCGTGCCGGTTCCCCGGCGCGCCGGACCCCGACGCGTTCTGGGACCTGCTCTCCGACGGTGTCGACGCGATCCGCGAGGTGCCCGAGGAGCGCTTCGACATCGACGAGTTCTACGACCCGGACCCGGACGCACCCGGCAAGACGTACACCCGGTTCGGCGGGTTCCTGGACGAAATCGAGGGTTTCGACCCCGAATTCTTCGGCATCTCCCCGCGTGAGGCGGTCTGGATCGAGCCGCAACAGCGCCTGACGCTGGAGACGGTGTGGGAGAGCCTGGAACGCGCCGGATATTCGCCGGCGGCGTTGCGCGGCAGCCGAACCGCCGTCTTCATGGGAGTCGCGGCCAACGAGTACGCGCAACTGCTGTCGTCGGAGCCGATCGACAAGATCGAACCGCACTTCATCACCGGCAATGCGCTGAACGCCATTTCCGGTCGCGTTGCCTTCGCGCTGGGCCTGGAAGGACCGGCGGTGGCAGTCGACACCGCTTGCAGCTCGGCGCTGGTGGCGGTCCACCAGGCCTGCCAGGCGTTGCACGCCGGGGACTGCGACATGGCGTTGGCCGGCGGGGTGAACGTCTTGCTGAGCCCGGTCACGATCGTCGCCGCCTCCCGCGCGCGGATGCTTTCCCCCGTCGGGCGATGCAAGACGTTCGATGCCTCGGCCGACGGTTACGTGCGCAGTGAAGGCTGCGGAATTCTCGTGCTCAAGAGGCTCAGCGATGCCGAGCGCGATGGTGACCTGATCTGCGCGGTCATCCCCGGCAGCGCGGTCAACCAGGACGGTGCGTCGAGCGGTTTGACCGTACCCAATGGTGGTGCGCAGCAACGCCTTATCGGGACCGCCCTGGCCCGGGCCGGCCTGCAGGGTGGCGATGTCGACTACCTCGAGGCGCACGGGACGGGCACCCCGCTGGGGGATCCGATCGAGGTGGCCGCGGCCGCGGCCGCCTACGGCGCCTCGCGCGACGCGGACCGGCCGCTGCTGATGGGATCGGTGAAGACCAACATCGGTCACACCGAATCCGCCTCCGGCGCAGCCGGTCTGATCAAGGTGGTGTTGTCGCTCCAACACGCGCTGCTGCCGCAGAGCCTGCATTTCGATTCACCCTCACCGCACATCCCGTGGGATGTGCTGCCGGTGCGCGTCGTGGGCGAGCCGACACCGTGGCCCGCCAACGGCAGGCCGCGACGCGCGGGGGTAAGTTCCTTCGGTTTCACCGGGACCAACGCCCACGTGCTGGTCGAGGAGGCACCGGTTCGGCCCGAGGCCGCGGCCGGGGACTTCGAAGACCCGGCGAGCGATGTCGTGTTGGCGGACAAGGACACCCAGGCGCAGTGCGTCGGTGTGCTTCCGCTGTCGGCGCGATCGCCAGAAGGGCTGGTGGCGTTGGCGCGGCGGTACGAGGCCTGGCTGGGCGCCCATCCGCATGTCGATCTCGCCGAGGTATGCCTCACCGCCGGTGCCGGCCGGTCGCACTTCGAGCATCGCGCCGCGCTGGTGGTGGACTCGATCGAGAGTGCCCGTGTCGGTCTGGCCGACCTGGTCGAGGACCGTCCGCGGCCCGGTGTCGTCCGGGGCGAACAGACCAACCATCCGACGACGGCATGGTTGTTCACCGGACAGGGCAGCCAGTATCCGGGCATGGCGCGCGAGTTGTTCAACGCCGAGCCGGTTTTCGCGGAAACCGTAACGCGGTGCGCCGACGCGATCGGCGACATCCTGCCCCGCCCGCTGCTCGAGGTCATGTTCGCGACCGACCGCGAAACCGGTGGCAAAGCGGGAGAAGTGTTGCGGCACACGTCGTTCGCGCAGCCTGCGCTGTTCGCCGTCGAGATGGGTCTGGCCCGGCTGTGGCAGTCGTGGGGCATCGAGCCCGACGTCGTGCTCGGGCACAGCGTGGGTCAGTATGCGGCCGCGTGCGTGGCCGGGGTGTTCAGCCTCGAGGACGGCGCCCGGCTGATCGCCGAGCGCGGCCGGCTGTTCGGCAGCCTGCCCGAGGGCGGCCGCATGGTCGCGGTCTTCGCCGGCCCCAAGCAGGTCGAGGAGATCGCGGGCGAGTTCCCGCGCGTCTCGGTCGCCGCCTACAACGGTCCCAACACCGTGCTGTCGGGACCGGGTGAGGACTTGGAGAAGATCGTCCCCCGCTTCGAGGAGGAGGCGATCCGTTGCACGTGGCTGGATACCAGCCACGCCTTCCACTCGGAGCTGCTGGAGCCGGTGCTCGACGAATTCGAGTCCTGCGCGGCGCAAGTGCAGTTCGCGACGCCCTCGCTGTCGCTGGTCTGCAACCGCACCGGCGCCGTGCTCACGCCGCAGACGCCGCTCGACGCGCAGTACTGGCGGCGGCACGCGCGCCAGCCGGTGCAGTTCGCCGAAAGCGTGCACACGATTGCGGCGCTGGGGTGCTCGGTGCTGATGGAGATCGGCCCGCAACCGGTGCTGGCCGGCGCCGCGATGCAGGTCTGGCCGGAGCACCTGGCCGCGCCGCGGGCGATCGTCTCGCTGCGCAAGGGCGTCGACGACCGGCGGCAGATCGCCGAAGCGCTGGCCGCGGCCTATGTCGCCGGACACCGGCCCGATTTCGCGGCGTTGCATCGCCGGCCGCGACGCGTGCTCGAACTGCCGACGTATCCGTTCCAGCGACGCCGCTTCTGGCCCAGGACGGGAGCGATCGCCATGGAAGGCGGGTTCGGCCAAGCGGTGTGCGGAATCCTGGGCAGCGGCAAGGAGCTTGCCTGCGGCGACTCCGTCTACACCAGCAGGCTGTCGGTGAAGTCGCAGCCGTGGCTCTGCGACCACGTCATCTACGGTACTGTCGTTGTGCCCGGCGCGACGTATGCGGCCATGGCGCTGGCCGCGGCCGGGACTCCGGCACACGCGAAGGACGTCTTCTTCTACGAGCCGATCATCCTGCCCGAGAAGAGCTCTCGCGAGGTACAGCTGACCCTTCATCCGCTGGCCACCGACGGTGAGCAGCGCTTCCAGGTGCACAGCCGCCCGTACGGCGAACGCGGTGCCGAGTGGTCGCTGAACGCCGAGGGCACGGTCGTCACCGGCGCCGGCGAGGAGGTGGCGCCCGAGAGCGAGCCGGTCGACGAGGCGGTCGAACGCCTGGAACGCATGCGTCCGCAGGAGCTGTTCGAGACCTTTGCCGATCTGGAATTAGTTTGGGGCCCAACGTGGTCCGGTTCGCTGAAGTCGGTGTGGCTGGGCGACGGCGAGGCGATCGGCGACATTTTGGTCGGCGAGGAGCTCGCCGAGCAGCTCGGCACCGAGCCGATGCATCCGGTGCTGATGGACCTGTGCACCGGTGTCGCATTCCCCGCGTTCCCGGCCCTGCTCGCGGCCGAGCAGGGGGTGCACGATCTGTTCCTGCCGCTGCGGTACGGGCAGGTGACGCTGCGCGAGAAGATGCCGCGGCGGTTCTACTGCCGCGCGCGGTGGCATCGGGCCCCGCTCGACAACGAAACACAGGTCTTCGACATCGACTACCTCGACCGAGACGGCCAGCACCTCGGCGGGATTCGCGAGTTCACGGTGAAGCGCGCGCCGCGCGAGGCGCTGCTGCGCGGCCTTGGCGGTAACGCCACTCGGCTGCTCTACACGCTCGGGTGGCACGAGGTGCCGGTGTCGGGTGAGGAAACCCCGGCGGTGAGCGGCACCTGGCTGATCGCCGGTTTCGATAAGCTGGCCGCCGGGGTGCCCGGCTGCATTCCGTTCGATCGAAGCGTCGATGCCGAGCCGCTTGGTCAGGTGCTGGCGCAGGCGCACGAGCGCGGTCTCGGGTTCTCCGGCGTCGTCTGGCGCAGCAGCGCAATCGCCGGGGACGAGTCGGCCGCCGAAGCCGAGGCCCGGCTCGCGACCGAGATCGCCAACCTGCTCAGTGCCGTACACACGGTGCAAGGCGGCGAGGTGAAGCTGCCCGGGGGACTGTGGATCGTCACGGAGCGGGCCGTGGCCACCGAATCCGGCGAGCAGGTCGATCCGGTGCAGGCCTCGCTGTGGGGTTTCGGTCGGACCGCGATCAACGAAGAACCCGGGCTGCGTGCCAGGCTCGTCGACTGCGACGGGTCGCCAGAGGCCGTGCGCGTGGTGGCCAGGCTGCTGGCGACTCCGGTCGATGAGCCCGAACTTGCGGTGCGCCAAGGAAAGTTGCTGGCTTCGCGGTTGTTGCCGTGGTCGCGCAGTGGTCATCTCGCCGTGCCGCGCGCGGGCGACTACGTGTTGGCGCCCACCGAACGCGGTGCGATCGACAACCTGCGGCTGACCGAAAAGGACGTGCCCGCACCGGATGAGGGCTACGTGCAGGTCCGGGTGGAGGCCGCGGGCCTGAATTTCCGCGACGTGCTCAACGTCCTCGGCCTCTACCCTGGCGACCCCGGGCCGATCGGCGGCGATTTTGCCGGCGTCGTAACCCAATTGGGCGAGGGCGTCACCGGAGTCGAGGTGGGACAACGGGTTTACGGCTTTATGCAGGGGGCGTTCTCCAGCCGGTTCAACGTGCCCGCGCAGCTGCTGGCGCCGATCCCCGGTGGGGTGAGTGCGGTCGAGGCGGCGACGATCCCCGCCGCGGCGCTGACGGTCCGGCTCGCGTTCGACTGGGCGCAGCTCAAGCCCGGCGACCGCGTGCTGATCCACGCCGCCAGCGGTGGCGTCGGCCTGGCAGCCATCCAGATGGCCCAGCGGTGCGGTGCCGTCGTCTTCGCCACCGCCAGCACCTACAAGCGCGCCACCCTGCGCAAGCTGGGTGTGAAATACGTCTATGACTCGCGCACAACCGATTTCGCCGACCAGATCCTGGCGGACACCGACGGTGCGGGCGTGGACGTGGTGCTCAACAACCTGACCAACGAGGGCTTCCTCGAGGCGACCGTGCGGGCCACCGCCCAGAACGGTCGCTTCGCCGAGATCGCCAAGCGCGACATCTGGACACCCGAGCAGATGGCCGCGGTGCGTCCCGACATCGCCTACGAGGTCGTGGCGCTGGACACGGTGACCTTCCAGGATCCCGAGCGCATTCGCGCCCTGTTGACCGAGGTGTCGGAGGGCCTGGCCGAGGGCGTCTGGACGCCGCTGCCCGCCGAGATCTACCCGCTGACCGAGGCCAGGGCCGCCTTTCGGCGCATGCAGCAGGCGCGGCACATCGGCAAGATCGTCGTGCAGATACCGAACCCCCTGCAGCCGCGCCCCGACCGCAGCTACCTCGTCACCGGCGGGCTCGGCGCGATCGGACTGCACACGGCGTCATATCTGGCCCGGCTCGGTGCCGGTGACATCGTGCTGACCGGCCGGCACGCGCCCGATGCGGACGCGCAGCGGGTGATCGACGAGATCACCGAGCGCTTCAAGACACGCATCCATGTGTTCACCGCCGACGTCGGCGAGGAGACCGAGGTCGCGAAGCTGCTGGGCAGGATTCGTGCCGAGCTGCCACCGCTCGCCGGCGTCGCCCACCTGGCCGGCGTGCTGGACGACGCACTGCTGTCGCAGCAGAGCCTGGACCGGTTCCGAACGACGTTGGCGCCCAAAGCATTCGGCGCACTCCATCTCGACCGGTTGACCAGCGACGACGCGCTGGACTTCTTCATCGTGTCGTCGTCCGTGTCGAGCCTGTTCGGGTCGCCGGGACAGTCGAACTACGCGACGGCCAACGCGTTGCTCGACGGGCTGATGGCACGCAGACGAGCCCAAGGCCTGCCGGCCACCGGCGTCAATTTCGGTCCCTGGGCACAGGGCGGGATGGCCTCCTCGGACGCGGCGGTCGCGAATATCACTGCGCAGGGCCTGATTCCGCTGGATCCCTCGGCGGCGCTCGGTGCGCTTGCCGAGGTCGTCGCCAACGGCGCCGGGCAGGCCGCGGTGCTCCAGGCCAACTGGCAGCGAGCGGCCAAGGTGCTGGGTAGTTCGCGCCCGCCGATCCTCGACCTCGTGTTGCCGAGTGTCGTCGGCGAGGTGACCGGCGACAGCGAGTTGCTCAAGCAGCTGATGGAGATCCCGGTGCCGCAGCGGGCCGGATTCGTGACCGAATTCCTGCAGCGCGAGGTGCAGAACTTCTTGCGTCTGGCCTCGCCGCCGCCGGCCACCAGCCGGTTCCTGGATTTGGGGACGGACTCGCTGATGGCGATCGAACTGCGCAACAGGCTGCACAGCCAGTTCGGGGGCAAGTTCACGATCAACGCGACCGCGGTGTTCGACTATCCCACCATCGGCGGTCTCGCCCAGTACCTGGTGGACCAGCTGCCCGACGCGGAGTCAGGGTCGACGGAATCCGTTGCGGCACCGGAGCCGGAATCCGTTGCGACACCGGAGCCGGAATCCGTTGCGACACCGGAGGCGGAATCCGTTGCGACACCGGAGGCGGATAGCTCCCCCCAGGTCACTGGCTGATATCGAATCCGGCATTGACCTTGGTCGGTCGCACCCGCACCACCAATTCGCCGGGAACGGCGTTGCGGCGGCCGAATTCGTCGGCGCGGTCGGCGCCCATGTAACGGCGACCGGTGCGGGTGGCGACGTCCAGCACGTCGCGCATATCCTCGCCGAGGGTGGCAATGCCTTGCACTTGGACGAACGAATACGGCGGACGCGGGTCGTCGACGCAGATCACCACACGTGGATCACGAACCAGGGCACGGCCTTTCGCCGTGTCGCGCCCGGTGTTGAACGCCAGCTCGGCGCCATCGTGCCCGACGTCGACCACGAACCACACCGGCGCGACTAGCGGTCTGCCGTCGGCGGCCAGGTAGCCCAGCATCCCGGTGCGGGTGCCGGCCGACAGAAACTCGATGACCTGCTCGCTCAGTTCCGCGGACCCGGCCATGCGCTAGAGGCGGGCCAGGTCGTAGTCGCCGAGGTGGTCGATCAGGTTGTGCAGGTGTTCACCCGAGGTGCCCAGAGTGTTTTCGATTGCGGTGAGCCGGGCGGCATAGTGGCTGATCGGGTATTCGGCCGTCACGCCGATGCCGCCGTGCATCTGGACCGACTCCTGCGCGATGTGCCGGCCCGACCGGCCGATCTGCAGCTTGGCCCGCGACGCGATCACCGGGTCGATGTTGCCGTCGGCGATCGACATGGCCGCGTACAGCGTCATGCTGCGGGCCATTTCCAGCGACACGTACATGTCCGACGCGCGCTGAGTGAGCGCCTGAAATTTGTTCAGCGTGACGCCGAACTGCTTGCGGGCCTTGAGGTAATCGGTGGTCAGGCGCAGCGATTCCTCCATCGCCCCCAGCGCTTCGGCGCACAGCCCCGATTGCGCGCGCACGACGGCGTCGCGGATGGCGCCCGATGCATCGGCCGCCTCGCCGAGCGGTTCGGCGGCGGTGGAATCCAGATCGATCTGGGCGCCGCGCTGACCGTCGAACGTCCGGTACGGGTGCCTGGTCACCGATGCAGCATCGACCAGGAACAGCCCGGTGCCGCCGTCCGGCAAGGCGGCGCTGACCACCAACGTGTCGGCGCAATCCCCGGCGAGCACCGGGTTCTTCCGGCCGCTCAAGGTCCACGAATCACCTTGCTGCGCAGCCTTTGTGCCCACCGCGGCGGACGGGTCGCGCTGGCCCGGCTCGAGGTGCGCGAACGCCAGCAGCCGCTGTCCGCCCGCGACGTCGTCGAGCAGTTGCGTCTGCTCGTCGCTGCCCAGCTCGGCGATCAGCGCGCCGGGACCCAGCGCGGCGTGCAGCACCGGTTCGGGGGCCAGCCGGCGCCCCACCTCCTGCAGCACCACCATGATCTCGATCTGGCCGGCCTCCTCCGGATCGAAGCCGAGACCGAGAATCCCGGTGTCGGCGAGCTGATTCCAGACGTCGCGGCTCCAGCCGAGATCGGAGCCGATGATCTTGTTGCGGGTTTCCGGGTCATAGGTGCGCGACAACAGGTCGCGGGTGGTGTCGCGGAGCAGGGCCTGCTCGTCGCTCAACTGAAAGTCCATGGTTGCCTCACAATCCCAGAATCGTCGACGCGATGATGTTGCGCTGCACCTCGCTGCTGCCGCCGTAGATGGAGGTCTTGCGGTAGTTCAGGTAATGCGGCGCACTGTGTTGCGCCCACAACGGCGATGAAATGTCCTCGCCGTTGGCCGGAAGCGCATCCGGCCCGGCCACCTCGACGAGCAGCTCGGTGGCGGCCTGTTGCAATTGGCTGCCGCGCAGCTTGAGCACGGACGACGCCGGGTTGGGCTGTCCGTCCACGGAGTCGCTCACCACCCGGGCCTGCGTGAGTTCCAGTGCCAGCAGCTCGTTTTCGGCCTCGGCCAGCCGCGCCGCGAACAGCGGGTCGTGGAGCACCCCGGCGGCCGCGGCGTGCTTCTTCACCTCGGCCAGGCGTACCTTGGTCCGCCCCACACCGGCGATGCCCGTGCGTTCGTTGCCAAGCAGGAATTTCGCGTACGTCCAGCCTTGATTCTCTTCTCCGACAAGCTGATCGGTAGGCACACGGACGTCTTCGAAGAACACCTCGTTGATCTCGTGTCCGCCGTCGATCGTCTTGATGGGCCGCAGGGTGACACCGGGCGTCTTCATGTCGAACAGCAGGAACGAGATGCCTGCCTGCCGCTTGGGTGCCTGCGGGTCGGTGCGGACCAGGCAGAAAATCCAGTCCGCGTACTGGCCGAGCGTGGTCCAGGTCTTCTGGCCGTTGACGACGTAGTCGTCGCCGTCGCGGACCGCGGTGGTGCGCAGCGACGCCAGGTCGGAGCCAGCCTCGGGCTCCGAAAAGCCTTGGCACCACCAGATATCGAGGCTGGCCGTCGGGGGCAGGAAGCGTTGTTTGACCTCCTCCGAACCGAATTCGGCGATCACCGGGCCCACCATTTTGGTGTTGAAGTTCAGTGGCTCCGGGACGCACGCCAGCTGCATCTCGTCGGCCCAGATCTGATGCTGGGTCGGCGTCCAGTCCTTACCGCCCCACTCGACCGGCCAGTTCGGCACCGCCAGCCCGTGTTCGTGCAGGATCTTGTGACTGGTGGCGATGTCCTCGTGGTTCACTTCCGCCGAGCCCTGGCGGATCCGCTCGCGCAGCTCCTTCGGGATCTTGGTCGTGTAAATGTTGCGAAGTTCGTCGCGGAACGCGGCTTCCTGGGGCGTCAGCGCCAGTTGCATGGCAGCCTCCTGTCGTTTCTCCGGTGACCGTGGCGACGCGGCGCGTGCTTCTGGGGATGCCGGTCGTTCGCTCGACTTCCATCTTGACCCATCCTGCGCCGGCTCTGTGCACAGCCTCGGGTTAATCCACAGATCGGCCCGGCGACACGGGCGGGCGGTGCCGTCGTGGCGGTCCGCGGACCTACCGTCGGCCCATGCGAACAGAACTTCCGGCGGTGCGCCTGCAGCGACGGCTCAACGCCGAACCGCAGATCGATTCCCACGCCGAGCCTGAGGATCCGCCCTCGGCGGCGACGGAGGACACCGCCGCCGACGACCAGAACTCGCTGCTGCCGCGCTGGCTTCCCGACGCGTCGCAAGACCGCGGATGGGTGGCCAGGGTGCGTGCCGACCCCGGACGCGCCGGCGCCATCGGGTTGGCGGTCGTGGCGGCGTTGGCGGTGCTGGTCACGCTGTTCACCTTGCTGCGCGACCGGCCGGCGCCGGTGATGTCGGCCAGGCTTCCACCGGTGGAGAAGGCATCGACGGCCGGCCCCAGGTCTTCGGCGAGTGCCACACAGCCGACGGGCCCTGACCGCCCGGTGGTGGTCAGCGTGGTCGGCCTGGTGCACACGCCGGGTCTGGTGACCCTGGCACCGGGTGCCCGCGTCGCCGATGCGCTGCAGGCCGCCGGCGGGCCGGTGAACGGCGCGGACACCATCGGACTGAACATGGCCCGCCCGCTCGATGACGGCGAACAGATCGTGGTCGGACTCGCTCCCGCGCCCGGCCAGCCGGCCGCGCTCGGCAGCTCGGTGGCGAGCGGGACCACACCGACATCGAAGGCGCCGCCGGCTACGCCAGGATCGGCCAAACCCAAGCCCGGCCAGCCCGTCGACCTGAACACCGCGACCGTTCAGGAACTCGACACCCTGCCCGGAGTCGGCCCGGTCACCGCCGCCGCGATCGTGGCGTGGCGGCAATCCAACGGCAAATTCACCAGCGTTGATCAGCTCGCCGACGTCGAGGGGATCGGGCCGGCGCGGTTGGAAAAGCTGCGCGCCCTCGTCCGTGTCTGATCACGGTGGTCCATTCCGGGCCGGGGCAGTCGCCTTCCGGGCACGTCGATGTGCGCCTGGTGCCGGCCGCGGTGACCTGTTGGGCGGTGACCGCCGGCGGGATCTGGTGGCAGGACGGCCGCCTGTGGGCCTGGTGCTCCGTTGCGTTGATCGCCGCGGCCGCTGCGCTGGCGTGGCGAGCGGTGCGCCGGCCTGGTCAACCCGGGCGGTGGCGGACGATCAGCGCCGGCCTCGCCGCGATCGGGGTGGTGGGGGCGGGTTACGGCTTTGCCATCGCGCTGCGCACCGACGCTGTCGTTCGCCACCCGATCACCACGGCCTTCGGCAGCAGCGCCCCGGTCACGGTCACCCCCTCCGAGAGCCCGGCGTCGCTGGGCAGCAGCCGGCTGATGTTTCGGGCCACCCTGCAACGTTTGCGCGACGCACAGACGTCGGGCCGGGTCATCGTTTTCGCGCGCGCCTCGGACTTCGGCGCGGTGACGGTCGGCCAGCCGGTCCAGTTCCGCGCGCGCATCACCCGGCCGGCCCGTCACGACCTGACGGTTGCGGTGCTCAACGCGTCGGGGCGGCCGACCCTGGGTACCGCGAGCGCCGTACAGCAGGCGGCGCACGGGGTACGCAGCCGATTCGCCGCCGCCGTCCGCGACACGCTGCCCGGCGGGCAGGCAGCGCTGCTGCCCGCGCTGGTGCTCGGTGACACCTCGGCGGTGCCGGGCGACACCAGCCGTGACTTTCGCGCGGCCGGCATGACGCACCTGATGGCCGTGTCGGGCGCCAACGTGATGATTGTGTGTGCCGCCGTGCTGTTCTCGGGGCGGTTGATCGGTCCCCGCGCGGCCGTCGCGCTTGCTGCGCTGGCGCTGGTCGCCTTCGTCGTGGTCGTGCAGCCGACGGCGAGCGTGTTGCGGGCGGCGGTGATGAGTGCCATCGCACTGGGCGGAATGTTGTCTTCGCGCCGGCGCCAAGCCATTCCCGCCCTCGCGGCCACCGTGCTGGTGCTGCTGGCGGTTGCGCCCGCGCTGGCCGTCGACGTCGGGTTCGCGCTGTCGGTGGCCGCCACCGCCGCGCTGATCGTCATCGCGCCGGTCTGGTCGCGGCGCCTGGTTGCGAAGGGCTGGCCCAAGCCGCTGGCCGACGCGCTGGCCGTCGCCTGGGCCGCGCAGGTGGTGACCGCGCCGCTGGTCGCGGCGATCTCGGGCCGGTTCAGCATGGTCGCCGTGCTCGCGAATCTCGTCGTGGCCGCCGTGATCGCGCCGATCACGGTTCTCGGCACCGCCGCGGCCGCGCTGTGTCCGGTGTGGCCGGCCGCCGCGCGGTTGCTGATCCGGTTCACCGGCCCCGAGGTGTGGTGGGTGGACGCGGTGGCTCGCCGGGCGGCCGCGGCGCCGGGCGCGACCCTGCCCGTCCCCGAGGGTGTGCCCGGCACGCTGATCGTCGGCGGTGTCACGGTGCTGGCGGTGGTGTTGTGGCGGTGGCGGCCGTTCCGTATCGCGGGGGCGGTGGCAGCGCTGGCGGGACTGGCCTGGGCGCTGTCCGGGCTGGCGTAGGACGATCGCTACGCCGTCGGATCCGCAGGCCGCGCAGTCGGTGGGACGTGACACCATCGTGGGGTGAGCGAGGTTTCGCCGTTGCACCTGGTCCTGGGAGACGAGGAACTGCTGGTTGAGCGGGCGGTGGCGGACGTGCTGCGGGCGGCGCGAAAACGGGCCGGCGCCTCGACGAACGCAGACATTCCGGTCAACCGGATGCGGGCCGGCGACGTCAGCACCTATGAGCTCGCCGAGCTGCTGAGTCCGTCGCTGTTCGCCGACGAGCGCATCGTCGTGCTGGAGGCCGCAGGCGAAGCCGGCAAGGACGCCGCCGCAGTGATTGTTTCGGCCGCGAGCGACATGCCGGCCGGTGTGGTGCTGGTGGTGGTGCACTCGGGCGGTGGGCGGGCCAAGGCGCTGGCCACCGAGCTGCAGTCCCTCGGCGCCGAGGTGCATGCGTGCGCGCGGATCACCAAACCCAGCGAACGCATCGACTTCGTCCGCAAGGAGTTTCGCGGACTGCGGGTCAAGGCCGACGAACAGACGGTGACCGCGTTGCTGGATGCGGTCGGTTCGGATCTGCGGGAGCTGGCCTCGGCCTGCTCCCAATTGGTCGCCGACACCGGCGGGGTGGTCGACGCCGCCGCCGTGCGCCGCTATCACAGCGGCAAGGCCGAGGTGAAGGGCTTCGACATCGCGGACAAGGCGGTAACCGGCGACATCGCCGGAGCTGCCGAGGCGTTGCGGTGGGCGATGATGCGGGGAGAGCCGCTGGTGGTGCTGGCCGACGCGCTGGCCGAGGCGATCCACATGATCGGCCGGGTCGGCCCCCTGTCGGGCGATCCCTATCGGCTCGCGTCACAGCTGGGGATGCCGCCCTGGCGGGTCCAGAAGGCCCAGAAACAGGCCCGGCGGTGGTCGCGTGACTCGGTGGCGTCGGCGATGAAGGTGGTGGCGGCGCTCAATGCGAACGTCAAGGGCGCGATGGTGGACGCCGACTACGCCCTGGAATCCGCGGTCAGACAGGTTGCCGAACTGGCCGCACAGCGCGGCCACTGACGACGAGCGGGCATGCCCGCCCGGAAGCGCCTCAGATCTTGTTGAGAGCCTGCGCCAGCGCCGACTTCTTGTTGGCGGCCTGGTTCTTGTGGATCACGCCCTTGCTGGCCGCCTTGTCCAGCTTGCGGTTGGTCGCCACCAGCAACTCGGCGGCCTTCTTCTTGTCGCCGGCGTGGGCGGCCTCGCGGAACGCGCGGACGGCGGTACGCAGCGACGACTTCACCGACTTGTTGCGCAGGCGAGCGCGCTCGTTCGTCTTGTTGCGCTTCTGCTGCGACTTGATGTTGGCCACGCTGGAGTTCCTTCTTCGATTGGACGTTTGGTGGGGCGCCGGATATCACCACAGCGACTGCCCAGGTTATCAGTGAGTTACGTTTTCTCCCAAAATGGGAACACGTGGCCTGCCAGAACGTCGACTTGAGGCAGCATCTGAAAAGTGAGTCTTACGAACCAGCTTGACGAGGCCAGGCGGGGTTTTCGCGCTGTGCGTTCTGAGCGCATATTCGGTGGATACAACGGGTCCTCGGACGCCTATGAGCTGGCGTTCGACGAGATGTTCGACGCCCAGGGCGCCGTCCGCGGCCCCTACAAGGGCATCTACGCCGAGCTTGCGCCGTCGGACGCCTCGGAGCTGAAAGCTCGCGCCGAGGCGCTTTCCCGCGCCTTCCTCGACCAGGGCATCACCTTCTCGCTGTCCGGCCAGGAGCGGCCGTTTCCGCTGGACCTGGTGCCGCGGGTGATCTCGGCCGCCGAGTGGACGCGCCTGGAGCGCGGCATCACCCAGCGCGTCAAGGCACTCGAGATGTACCTCGACGACATCTACGGTGACCAGGAAATACTGAACGACGGCGTCATCCCGCGCCGGCTGATCACCTCGTGTGAACATTTCCACCGCCAGGCGATGGGCATCGTCCCGCCCAACGGCGTGCGGATCCACGTGGCCGGCATCGATCTGATCCGCGACGAAAAGGGTGTCTGGCGGGTTCTGGAGGACAACCTGCGCTCGCCGTCGGGCGTGTCCTACGTCATGGAGAACCGGCGCACCATGGCGCGCGTCTTCCCCAACCTGTTCGCCTCCCACCGGGTGCGCGCGGTCGACGACTACGCCTCGCACCTGCTGCGGGCGCTGCGCAACTCCGCGGCCACCAACGAGGCGGACCCGACGGTGGTGGTGCTGACCCCGGGCGTCTACAACTCCGCGTATTTCGAGCATTCACTGCTGGCCCGCCAGATGGGTGTCGAGCTGGTCGAGGGCCGCGACCTGTTCTGCCGCGACAACCAGGTGTACATGCGCACCACCGAGGGCGAGCGTCAGGTCGACGTCATCTATCGGCGCATCGACGACGCGTTCCTGGACCCCCTGCAGTTCCGCGCCGACTCGGTGCTGGGGGTGGCCGGCCTGGTCAATGCCGCCCGCGCCGGCAATGTCTCCATCTCGAGCGCGATCGGCAACGGCGTCGGCGACGACAAACTCGTCTACACCTACGTCCCCACGATGATCGAGTACTACCTGGGCGAGAAGCCCCTGCTGGCCAACGTGGAAACGCTGCGTTGCTGGCTCGACGACGAGCGCGAAGAGGTGCTGGACCGCATCGACGAGCTTGTGCTCAAACCGGTGGAGGGGTCCGGCGGGTACGGCATCGTGTTCGGCCCGGACGCCTCGGAGAAGGAGTTGGCGGCCGCCGCCAGGAAGGTGCGCGACGATCCCCGGAGCTGGATCGCGCAGCCGATGATGGAGCTGTCGACGGTGCCGACGCAGATCGGTAACACCTTGGCGCCCCGCTACGTGGATCTGCGCCCGTTCGCGGTGAACGACGGCAACGACGTGTGGGTGCTGCCCGGCGGGCTGACCCGGGTGGCACTGGTCGAGGGGTCGCGCGTGGTCAACTCCAGTCAGGGCGGCGGCTCGAAGGACACCTGGGTGCTGGCCTCGCGGGCGGCGGCCGGTGACCACGAGCTCGAGGCGGCGGAGGTGGTGCGCTCGTTGCCCACCTCGATGCCGGACCCGTTGGTCGACGCGGCGTCGCGGCAGACGTCTCAGCAGGCACAACCCACCGAACTGCCCCGGCGCGAACAGCGCGAGCAGCAGCAACAACAGGCGGTGCACAATGCTGGCACGTAACGCTGAGGCGCTCTACTGGATTGGCCGCTATGTCGAGCGCGCCGACGACACGGCCCGTATCCTGGACGTGGCGCTGCACCAGTTGCTCGAGGATTCCAGCGTCGACCCGGACCAGGCTTCGCGCCTGCTGCTCAGAGTGCT
The DNA here is from genome assembly GCF_035617725.1 of Mycobacterium sp. 94-17. Taxonomy (NCBI): domain Bacteria; kingdom Bacillati; phylum Actinomycetota; class Actinomycetes; order Mycobacteriales; family Mycobacteriaceae; genus Mycobacterium; species Mycobacterium sp. 94-17. The sequence goes on along the minus strand of NZ_JAPIYN010000007.1, from coordinate 187,632 downwards.
GGGCATCGACCCGCCGGATCACCATCTGGACGTGTGGTCGTTGACCGACCTGGTCGCCTACAGCACCAACGCCCAGGGTGGCTGCTCGATCGTCGATGCCATCACCGCGGCGCGGGAGAACGCGAAGTCGGCGCGCGAGGTGACCTCCAGCGAGATCTGGGAGTGTCTCAACACCACATACCATGCCCTTCCCGAACGCGAACGTGCCGCCAAACGCCTTGGGCCACATGACTTCTTGTCGTTCATCGAACGACGGGCGGCGATGTTCGCCGGCCTGGCCGATTCGACGCTATCCCGCGATGACGGGTACCGGTTCATGGTGCTGGGCCGGGCGATCGAACGGGTCGACATGACGGTGCGGCTGTTGCTGTCGCGGGTCGGCGACAGCGCCTCGTCCCCGGCATGGGTGACGCTGTTGCGTTCGGCGGGCGCCCACGATACCTACCTGCGCACCTACCGCGGCGTGCTGGACGCGGGCCGAGTCGTGGAATTCATGATGCTGGACCGGCTGTTTCCGCGTTCGGTGTTCTACTCGCTGCGGCTGGCCGAGCACAACCTGGACGAACTGGTCCGCAACCGGGAGAGCCGGATCGGGGCCACCGCGGAGGCCCAACGACTGCTCGGTCAGGCGCGCAGCGAATTGGAGTTCGTCCAGCCCGGCGTGCTGCTGGAATCGTTGGAAACCCGGCTGGCCGGGCTGCAGCGAACCTGTCGTGAAGTCGGAGAAGCGTTGGCGGTGCAGTACTTCCATGTGACGCCCTGGGTGGCGTGGTCGGACGCGGGCCAGCGCGCCCGGTTGGTCGGCAGGAAGCGGAACGGCTGATGTGGCGGTTGCGGGTGGTGCACACCACGGGATACGCCTATCAGTCGCCGGTGACCGCGTCCTACAACGAGGCCCGGCTGACCCCGCGGTCGAACTCCCGGCAGAACGTCATCCTCAACCGCGTCGAGACCATCCCCGCGACACGGTCCTACCGTTACATCGACTACTGGGGCACCGCGGTCACGGCCTTCGACCTGCACGCCCCGCACACCGATCTCACGGTGATGTCGTCCTCGGTCGTCGAAACCGAGCGGGCCGAACCACTTCCGACGGAGGCCGGCTGGAGCGACCTGCGGTCGGAGGCCGTGATCGATCAATACGACGACCTGCTGCGCCCCACCGAGCACACGCCGGCCAGCAAGCGGGTGGCGTCGGTGGGCAAGAAGATCAGCAAGACCCACGAGCCGGCCGAAGCCGTTGTCGCCGCGGCCAATTGGGTGCGCAACGAACTCGAGTACCTGCCCGGGACCACAAGTGTGGCGTCCTCGGGGCTGGACGCGCTCAAGGAAGGCAAGGGCGTCTGTCAGGACTTCGTTCATCTGTCGCTGATGTTGTTGCGCAGCATGGGAATTCCGGCGCACTACGTCTCGGGCTACCTGCATCCCAAACGTGACGCCGTCGTCGGCGACACCGTGGACGGGCGCAGCCACGCCTGGATCGAGGCGTGGACGGGTGCGTGGTGGGGCTATGACCCCACCAACGACACCGAGATCACCGAGCAGTACGTGGGCGTGGGCGCGGGCCGCGACTACGCCGACGTCTCGCCGTTGAAGGGCATCTACTCCGGCGAGGGCGCCACCGACCTCGACGTGATCGTGGAGGTGACCCGGCTCGCGTAGCCGGCATGCGGGTCTTCGCCACCGAGCGCACCCAGCGATACCGTTGCAGGAATGAACGATTCAGCCGAGGGCGCGGCGCGGTCCGATCGCAACCGACTCGGGTGGCCCCTGGCGCCGCTGGCCCTGGTCTGCATCGGACTGCTCGTCGGGGGCGTCGCCGTCGGGGTCGCCGTCGGCGGTGTCATGCCGTTGCCCTACGGCCCGGCCAACGCCGTCGCAACCTACGTCCGCGCCCAGTCGGCGGCCGTGCGGGTCATCGCCGTCGCGACGTTCGGGTCGTCGGTGCCACTGGTGCTCTACGCGGCGATCGCCGCCGCCCGGTTGCGCCGACTGGGGGCGGGTGCCGGGTCCGCCGCGATCGCCCTGACCGGTGGCGCGCTGGCCTCGGGGTCGCTCGGCCTGGCCGGACTGCTGGGCTGGACCTTGTCGATACCGGATGTCGGGGCGGACGCGGCATCGGTGCGGGCGCTGTACTTGCTGGTGTTTCTCACCGGCGGCCCCGGGCACCTGGTGGCGCTGGGGTTGCTGGTCGGCGCAATCGCCGCGTCCGGTACGGGGGTGCTGCCCGCCCCCGTCGCGCGGGTCGGGTTGGCGACGGCCATTCTCGGCGAGGCGACGGCGGTGGTGTTGATCTGGCCGGCGCTGGGCGTCATCCTGCCGATCGCCCGCGTCCTGGCGCTGACCTGGCTGATGGTGGCGGGCGTTGCGCTATCGCCTGCGGCGCAACGAGTTTCGGTGACACACTGAACGCCGTCACGACGGTGCGTCGACCTGGACCCGGTGCAGATCGTCACCGAGTTCGATGCGCCCGCCGAAGTGCGCGGCCGCCAGCTCCCGCCACTGTTCTTCCTGGCCCGGCACCAATGCCGGCACGTAATGCGTCATGACCAAGGTGCCCACCCCCGCGCGCGCTGCGGTCGCCGCCGCTTCCTCTACCGACGAGTGGTAGTCACAGATGTCCCGCAGCCGCTGTTGGGGGATGGCGGTGACGATGTCCTTGCGGATCACGGTGTGCACCAGCGCGCCGGCACCCGCTGCCAGCTCGTCGAGGCCGGCGCATGGGACGGTGTCACCTGCCAGCACCACCGAGGCGCCCCGGTAATGGATGCGAAAGCCGATGGTCGGGGCCACCGGCCGGTGATCCGTCGCGGCCGCGCGGATGGCCACCCCGTCGCGGTCCCACACCGGGCCGTCGGTGAATTCGTGGACGTCCACCGCCGGTGGCTCGTTGATGTCGCTGTGATGGGCGATCCGGTACCCGATGTCGTGCCGGAACGCGTTCAGCGTCGCCGCCACCACCTCGGCCGTGCCGGGCGGTCCGATGATGGGCAGTGGCGCGGGATCGGGGGCGAAGGTACTGATCCACCGCGTGATGAGGACGTCGCCGAGGTCGCCGATGTGGTCGCTGTGCAGGTGGGTGAGTAGCAACGCCGACAATCCGGCCGCCCCCACCCCGACCGCGGCCGCCCGCTGCAGCACGCCACGTCCGCAATCGATGAGGAATGCCTGTCCACCTGCCCGCACCAGGGTGGCCGGCCCGGCACGGTTCGGGTCGGGGATCGGACTTCCGGTGCCCAGCAGCGTGACCTCGATCATGGCCCCTATCTTGCAGGGGCACGGGTGCCCACGGTGGCCCGACCGGCCGATCGCGGTGCTTTCACCGATTGGACACGATCTGTCTGCAGGTTCCCTCGGCGGCTTTTCCGCCATGCAACTTAGCCGTAACCTGATGTGAAGCGGATCACAATTCGGCTGGAGGCCTCGATGCGGATAGCGGACGTCTTGCGGAACAAGGGCGCGGCAGTGGTAACTATCAACCCGGACGCGACGGTTCGCGAGTTGCTTGCGGGGCTGAGCGACCAGAACATCGGCGCCATGGTTGTGGTCGGCGACGACGGCGTGGTCGGCATCGTGTCGGAGCGCGACGTGGTGCGCCAGCTGCACACGCACGGCGCCAGCGTGCTGACGCGGCCGGTGTCCAAGATCATGACGTCGATGCTGGCCACGTGCACCAAGTCCGACGAGGTCGACGCCATCAGCGCGTTGATGACCAAGAACCGGGTGCGGCACGTGCCGGTGCTGGACGGCAAGAAGCTGATCGGCATCGTCAGCATCGGTGACGTGGTGAAGACCCGGATGGAAGAACTCGAGGCCGGGCAGCGCCAGCTGCAGTCCTACATCACCCAGGGCTGATTGGCCGGCGGTCGTCCCGCTCGCCCAGCGCTCACCGTGGTTGCACCCTCGGTGACCGATCAGCGCCAGGAGTAATCGGCGCGCAGGCGGGCGGCCACCACATCGAAGATCTCGCGATCCAGGATGGCACCCTCACGGCGAATGCCCTCTTCGGGCACGTCGAGCACCCGGTCCAGCCGCACCCAGCTTGGCCTGCCCTCGTAATCCCACGGGCCCGAACCGATTCCGACCCACCCGGGATCCGCCGCGTGGCGGTCCTGGCTGGACACCACCAACCCCAGCAGGACGCTGCGGTCCCGTCCCACGACCAGGACGGGTCGGTCCTTGCCGCGGGTGGGGTCATCCTCATAGACCACCCACGTCCAGACGATCTCGCCGGGATCGGCCCGGCCGTCCAGGCTGGGCGCGTACACCAACTTGCGAGCCCGCTGCGCGGTCGGCCAGCTGCCGCTGGTCACCGGGCGACCGGTGACGGGCGCCTCGGATGGCGGGGGCGCGACCGCGGCGATGACGTTCGCGGTGATGCGCACCGCCTGCTGCAGCTCTCGCAGCACGGTCTGGGAATTCTGCACCTGCCGGACCAGGCGCGGGGCGCCGTTGAACACCAGATTCTCGGCAAATCGCTGAAACGTCTTCCACTGGGATTTCCGGGGAGACGCCATATTCGCAGCATAGACGTGAGCGGCGGGTGCGATTGTGTCCAAGTAGGTCCCGGCGGCCCTGTCTGGATACGCTGGACACACCCGCGAACCGCTTCAGAAACGGCCGCGATGCGCCCCGTCAGCTTGCACGCACCAGGAGATCCCCATCAGCAGTTTCGCCGACAAGACTTTCACCGCGCCGGCGCAGATTCGGAACTTCTGCATCATCGCCCACATCGACCACGGCAAGTCCACGCTGGCCGACCGGATGCTCCAGCTCACCGGTGTCGTCGACGAGCGTTCTATGCGCGCCCAGTACCTGGACCGGATGGACATCGAGCGCGAGCGCGGGATCACCATCAAGGCCCAGAACGTGCGCCTGCCGTGGCAAATGACCGACGACAGCGGTGTCGAAACGAACTACGTGCTGCACCTGATCGACACCCCGGGCCACGTCGACTTCACCTACGAGGTGTCGCGCGCGCTCGAGGCGTGCGAGGGCGCGGTGCTGCTTGTCGACGCCGCGCAGGGCATCGAGGCGCAAACCCTGGCCAACCTCTACCTGGCGCTGGATCGCGACCTGCACATCATCCCGGTGCTGAACAAGATCGACCTGCCCGCGGCCGACCCGGACCGCTACGCCGCGGAGATCGCCCACATCATCGGGTGCGAGCCGGACGACGTCCTGCGCGTGTCCGGCAAGACCGGAGACGGCGTCGCCGACCTGTTAGATCACGTGGTGCGCGAGGTGCCGCCCCCGCAGGGCGACGCCGACGCGCCGCTACGGGCGATGATCTTCGACTCGGTCTACGACATCTACCGCGGCGTGGTGACCTACGTGCGCGTGGTCGACGGCCGGATCACCCCGCGCGAACGCATCGCGATGATGTCCACCGGCGCCACCCACGAACTGCTCGAGGTCGGCATCGTCTCGCCCGAGCCGAAGGCCAGCGACGGCCTGGGCGTGGGGGAGGTGGGCTACCTGATCACCGGCGTCAAGGACGTCCGCCAGTCCAAGGTGGGTGACACCGTGACGACGGCACGCCGCGGCGCCGCCCAGGCACTGACGGGATACCGCGAACCCAAGCCGATGGTGTACTCCGGCCTGTATCCGGTGGACGGTTCGGACTACCCGGATCTGCGCGACGCCCTGGACCGGCTGCAACTCAACGACGCCGCCCTGACCTACGAGCCCGAGACATCGGTGGCGCTCGGCTTCGGATTCCGTTGCGGCTTCTTGGGTTTGCTGCACATGGAGATCACCCGCGAGCGCCTGGAGCGCGAGTTCAACCTGGACCTGATCTCGACGTCGCCCAATGTCGTCTATCGGGTGATCAAAGAGGACAACACGGAGATCCGGGTGACCAATCCGTCGGACTGGCCGGAGGGCAAGATCCGCGAGGTCTACGAGCCGGTGGTCAAGACCACGATCATCGCGCCGAGCGAATTCATCGGCACCATCATGGAATTGTGCCAGTCGCGCCGCGGCGAGCTGGGCGGCATGGATTACCTGTCGCCCGAACGCGTCGAGCTTCGCTACACCATGCCGCTGGGTGAGATCATCTTCGACTTCTTCGACTCGCTGAAGTCACGCACCCGCGGCTACGCCAGCCTCGACTACGAGGAGGCCGGCGAGCAGGAGGCTCAATTGGTCAAGGTCGACATTCTGTTGCAGGGCGAGCCCGTCGACGCGTTCAGCGCGATCGTCCATAAGGACGGGGCGTCGGCCTACGGCAACAAGATGACCACCAAGCTCAAAGAGCTCATCCCACGCCAGCAGTTCGAGGTACCCGTGCAGGCCGCGATCGGATCGAAAATCATTGCGCGCGAGAACATTCGCGCAATTCGTAAGGACGTGCTGTCCAAGTGCTATGGCGGTGATATCACCCGTAAGCGCAAACTTTTGGAAAAGCAGAAAGAGGGCAAGAAGCGGATGAAGACGATCGGGCGCGTCGACGTGCCCCAGGAGGCGTTCGTCGCGGCGCTGTCCGCCGACGCCGCGGGGGATAAGGGCAAGAAGTAGCCATGCGAAGAAGGGCGGTGGCGACGGCGCTGACGGCGGTCGCCGCGTTGGCGACGGGCTGCGGTGGGGTAGTGGCGGGCACGGCGCAGCCGGCGCCGAACCTGAAGCCGCAACCGCTCAGCGGCGCGACGGTCAAGCAGGTGCTTCTCGACGGCGCGACGCTGTCGCGGATGCTCAATCAGCCCTTCGTGTCCCGGAATCCGGCCGTATTCGGCGGACCCGACAAGCTGTATCAGGTCCAGCGGTCGATGTCGCAGGCCGGTTGCCTGGGCGTGACGGCGATGTTGCAGCAGGGCGTGTACGCGTCCGCTGACGTGAAAGACGTTGCGTCAGAGTCGTGGTGGAACAACGGTGAGCCGGCACAGGTGATCGTGGTCGAGGAAGGCGTGGTCACCCTTCCGTCGGTCGCGCAGGCCCGGGCGCTGTTCGCGCAGTTCTCCCGGCAGTGGCAGCAGTGCAGCGGCATGACGACATCCGAACAGACCGGTCCGATCAGCACCACGAACGTCATCAGCGACGTCCGCACCACGGACACCACCATCGCGGCCACCAAGACCGCGACATCGACACTGCCCAACATGCCGCCGTTGCGGCCAACCCCCCAGGCCCGCGCCATCGGCATCCGGTCGAACTGCCTCGTCGAGGTTCAGGTGGTGTTCTTCGGCGGCCGACGGTCCTCGGACCCGGGATCGGCCGACATCAACTCCAGCGCCATTGACGTCGCGCGCGCCCTGATGGACAGGGTCAGCGCGCTGGGCTGAAGCGTCGCGC
>NZ_JAPIYN010000007.1:0-180242 GCF_035617725.1 Mycobacterium sp. 94-17 | reverse complement strand
CGCGCTCGCGATCACCACGTCGCCGGATGGTGGCGACCCGCTTCGCCCGGCTGCGCCGCGCTCGCGATCACCACGTCGCCGGATGGTGGCGACCCGCTTCGCCCGGCTGCGCCGCGCTCGCGATCACCACGTCACATCGGGGCGTTCGCGGGCTGGAACATCCCGGAACCGTCGGCCTCCTCCTCGGCCCTGATGACGTGCACCACCGCGTTGATCAGCGCCAGGTGGGTGAACGCCTGCGGGAAGTTGCCCAGCTGTCGGCCGGTGCGCGGCTCGATCTCCTCGGCGTAGAGGTGCAGCGGGCTGGCGTAGGAGAGCAGCCGCTCACACAAGCGTTTGGCGCGCCGCACCTCCCCGATCTCGACCAGGGCCGACACCAACCAGAACGAGCAGATCGTGAAGGTGCCCTCCTCGCCGGAGAGCCCGTCGTCGGTCTCCTCGACCCGATACCGCAGCACCAGGCCTTCCTGGGTGAGTTCGTCGGCGATCGCCAGGACGGTGTTGCGCACCCGCGGGTCATCGGGCGGCAGAAACCGCGTCAGCACCACCAGCAGCAGCGAGGCGTCCAGCGCGTCGCTGCCGTAGCGCTGGGTGAACACCCCGCGGGAGTCCACGCCGTGCTTCAAGATGTCGGCCTTGATCTCCTCGGCGATCGCCCGCCACTGCTGGGCGTAGCTCGTCTCGCCCTGCCGCTCGGCCAGCTTGGCTCCGCGGTCGAGCGCCACCCAGCACATCACCTTCGACGACGTGAAGTGCTGCGGTTCCCCGCGCACCTCCCAGATACCACGGTCCGGCTCGCGCCAGTGCGTGATCGCCTCCTCCACCTGCTTCTTGAGCACCGGCCACAGCGTCTCCGGGACTTGCTCGCGCGACTTGGCGTGCAGGTAGAAGGAATCCAGGATGGAGCCCCAGATGTCGTGCTGGATCTGGTCGTAGGCGCCGTTGCCGATTCGCACTGGGCGAGCATGGTCATAGCCGGACAGGTGATGCAGTTCCTCTTCGACGAGGCTGCGTTCGCCGCCAACGCCGTACATGACCTGCAGCGGGTGGCGCTCGTTGTGGTTGGCGCCGGAGACATCGGCGATGAAGGCGAAGAAATCGTCGGCCTCGCGGTCCAGGCCCAGCGTGTACAGACCCCATAGCGCGAAGGTCGAGTCGCGCACCCACGCGTAGCGATAATCCCAATTGCGTTCGCCCTGCGGCGTTTCCGGCAGCGACGTGGTGCTGGCCGCCAGCAGCGCGCCGGTGGGCGAGTACGTGAGGCCCTTCAAAGTCAGCGCGCTGCGCTGTAGGTACGCCCGCCACGGGTGGTCGGGGAAGTTACCGATGTTGATCCACTGCCGCCAACACTCGGTGGTCTGCCACATCTTGTCGGCGGCCTCCTGGTAGGTCTGCGGCGCCGGGTGCTTGGTCCAACTCAGCGCGACGAACACGTCGTCGCCTTCTTTCATCCGGGTGCGCGCGCGGGCCTCGCGGCCCTCCAGCCCGATGCGCAGATTGCTGGTGAGCCGCAGCGTCGGGTGCGCGTCGGGGTCCTTGGTGGCGCGGGCGACTGCCTCGCCGTACGCGTTGGCCGAGTACTCCCAGCAGGCGCCGACGCGGTGGTAGTCGAACGCCGGCTCGCAGCTCATCATCAATTCGACGGTGCCGCTGACGCAGCGCACGGTGCGCAGCAAAATGTGCTCGGCATCCCAGTCCATCGGCGTGCGGCGATGCGTCCGCGACCGCCGCTCGAGATCGTGCCAGGGGCCCATCACCAGCGCGTCGCGCACGATCAGCCACCCCGTGTGGGTCTGCCAGGTGGTCTCCATGATGAGGCTGCCGGGCAGGTACCGGCGGGCCGAGGGCACCGAGACGCCGTAGGGGCCCAGCCGGAAGTGGCCGGCGCTGCGGTCCAGGATCGCGCCGAACACGCTGGGGGAGTCCGGCCGGGGCACGCACAGCCATTCCACCGACCCGGCCGGGGAGATCAGGCAGGTGGTCTCCCAGTCCGACAGGAACGCATAGTCGGCGATGGGCGGAAATGGGTTGCGCAGGGCGGCGCTGGGGGCGAGCGGCCCGGCCGTGCGGAGGTCGATGGACGAGGACATCGACGCCGCGGAGGCGGCCTGAAACGCATCGTCCGGCATGGGTTCGACCGGTGGGGCGGGCTGGTCTTCGGGTTGGGCGTGCAGCACCATCTGGACATCATCGCTGTTCAGCGAGCTCTCGTCCAACGTTTCGCGGAGGTGGTGTGCCGCGCACCGATCCGGGACACATTGGTCTTCGGCGGCCGGGCCGAATAGGGTGAGGCCCGTGGACGCGTTCCTCAATTGGTGGGACGGCAACGAGCTCTGGCTTTCGGGGCTGCCCTTTGTGGTGCAGGCCATGGTGGTGATGCCGATCGTGCTGGCCGTCGCCTACGGCACGGCGGCGGTGTTGGACGCCCTGCTCGGCAGGGGGATCGAACTGGAGCGCCGCGCCCGCCACGCCGACGGCACGCCCGAGTAAAGTCCATGCCTCGATCGCACGTGACGCTGATTCTCGGCATCCTGGTGGCGCTGGTGCTCGTCACGTGGTTGGTGACCCACCTGATGCACCACTAGGTCCGTTTGCTCAGTCACCGCCGCGGTGGCGGCAAACTCAATTCCTGTTAGGCTTCCGGCCATGCGCGGCGCATTTGGCATTCGGGAGTGCTATTCCTTCGTGCACTCTTGTCGCTGACTCCCAAACCCGTGCGCGGTCTGGTGTGGAGTTTTTCGCATTCTCCTGACGTTCTAGTTGCCTATCCGCAGAAACGGGACCAATCCCATACGATCCCCGTCGGAAGGCCCTCAATGGAGATCAGGACCGCGTCGCCCTGGCGGCCCGTCCTCGCCCTTGCTCTGATCGCCTGCCTCATCGCCGGATGCCACGGTGGCGCCAGCGACGCTGTCGGTGGCGGTGGGCTGTCCAACGCGCGCAGCACCATCACCCTGGTCGCCTACTCGGTCCCAGAACCGGGGTGGAGCAAGATAATTCCGGCGTTCAACGCCTCCGATGAGGGCAAGGGCGTGCAAGTGGTCACCTCCTATGGGGCCTCCGGTGACCAGTCCCGCGGCGTGGTCGACGGCAAGCCGGCCGACGTGGTGAACTTCTCCGTCGAACCCGACATCGCCCGACTGGTCAAGGCCGGCAAGGTGTCCAAGGAATGGAATGCCGACGCCACCAAGGGAATTCCGTTCGGCTCGGTCGTCACGCTGGTGGTGCGCAAGGGAAATCCGAAGCACATCAAGGATTGGGATGATCTGTTGCGGCCAGGCGTGGAGGTCATCACACCCAGCCCGCTGAGTTCCGGATCGGCCAAGTGGAATCTGCTCGCCCCGTACGCCGTCAAGAGTGAAGGCGGTGCCCACGGCGACGCGGGGGTTGATTTCATCAAGAAACTGGTGACCGAACACGTGAAGCTGCGCCCCGGGTCGGGGCGGGAAGCCACCGATGTCTTCGTCCAGGGCAGCGGTGACGTACTGATCAGCTACGAGAACGAGGCCATCGCCACCGAGAGGGCGGGTAAGCCGGTCGAACACATCAACCCGCCGCAGACCTTCAGGATCGACAATCCGGTGGCCGTGGTCAACACCAGTCCGCACCTGGACGCCGCTGTCGCCTTCAAGAATTTCCAATACACGGCGGCGGCCCAAAAGGTGTGGGCGCAAGCCGGTTTCCGCCCGGTCGATCCCGCCGTCGCCGCCGACTTCCGCGACCAGTACCCGGTGCCGGCCAAGCTGTGGACCATCGCCGAGCTGGGCGGGTGGGCCACGGCGGATCCGCAGCTGTTCGACAAGAAGGCCGGCAGCATCACCAAGATCTACACGGAAGCCACCGGATGACGGCCATCGTCCCGGACCCGCCGGCAATCCGGCCCGAGCTCGGCGGCGACCAGCTACCGGCGCCGCTTGCCGGGCGTGCCCGCGGATCCACCGCCCTTCGGGTCGGAGCGGCCACGATATGGCTGTCGGTGATCGTGTTGCTGCCGCTGGCGGCGATCGCCTGGCAGGCCGCGGGCGGCGGCTGGCAGGCCTTTTGGCTTGCGGTCTCCTCGAATGCCGCGCTCGAGTCGTTCCGGGTGACCCTGACGATCTCGGCCGGGGTGACCGTGCTCAATCTGGTCTTCGGTCTGGTGATCGCGTGGGTGTTGGTGCGTGACGACTTTCCGGGCAAGCGCCTCGTCGACGCGATCATCGATCTGCCGTTCGCGCTGCCCACCATCGTCGCCAGCCTGGTGATGCTCGCGCTGTACGGCAACAACAGCCCGGTCGGTCTGCACCTGCAGCACACGTCGTGGGGTGTGGCGGTGGCGCTCGCCTTCGTCACGCTGCCGTTCGTGGTGCGCGCGGTGCAGCCTGTGCTGCTGGAAGTGGATCGCGAAACCGAGGAGGCCGCCGCGTCGCTGGGTGCCAACGGACCCAAGATCTTCACTTCCGTGGTGTTGCCGTCGCTGCTGCCCGCGTTGTTGTCCGGTGCGGGCCTGGCATTCTCCCGGGCGATCGGCGAGTTCGGATCCGTGGTGCTCATCGGTGGTGCGGTGCCGGGCAAGACCGAGGTGTCGTCGCAGTGGATCCGGACGTTGATCGAGAACGACGACCGCACCGGCGCCGCCGCGATCTCGATTGTGCTGTTGGTCATTTCGTTTATCGTGCTGGTCATCCTGCGGGTCGTGGGCGGCCGGGCGGCCAAGCGAGAGGAGCTGTCCGGATGACATCGTCTGCGGGGGTGCGCTACTGGTTGCGGTTCATCGCGCTCGGCTACATCTTCGTGCTGCTGGCGGTGCCGGTGACGTTGATCCTGTGGCGAGCCTTTCAACCCGGCCTCGGCCAGTTCTACGCCTGGGTGAGCACCCCGGCCGCCATCTCGGCGCTGAATCTGACGTTGCTGGTGGTGGCTATCGTGGTGCCATTGAACGTGGTCTTCGGTATTCCCACGGCATTGGTGCTCGCGCGCAACAGGTTTCGCGGCAAGGGTGTGTTGCAGGCCATCATCGACCTGCCGTTCGCGGTCTCGCCGGTCATCGTGGGCGTCGCACTGATCGTGCTGTGGGGCTCGGCCGGTGCGCTCGGGTTCGTCGAGCACGACCTCGGGTTCAAGATCATCTTCGGGCTGCCGGGCATCGTGCTCGCCAGCATCTTCGTCACCCTGCCATTCGTGGTGCGCGAGGTGGAGCCCGTGCTGCACGAGCTGGGCACCGACCAGGAAGAGGCGGCGGCCACCCTGGGTTCGGGCTGGTGGCAGACGTTCTGGCGGATCACCCTGCCGTCCATCCGGTGGGGTCTGACCTACGGCATCGTGTTGACCATCGCACGTACGCTGGGCGAATACGGTGCCGTGCTGATGGTGTCGTCGAACTTGCCGGGGAAGTCGCAGACGCTGACGTTGCTTGTCTCTGACCGATACAACCGCGGTGCGGAATACGGTGCCTACGCGCTGTCCACGCTGCTGATGGGAGTCGCCGTGCTGGTGCTGGTTTTCCAGGTGGTGCTCGACGCGCACCGGGCACGAGCGGCCAGGCAGGCATGACGAGGGGAATGACCGTGACAAATGCCGGCACCGACCGCGACGACATCGCCATCATCGTGCGTGACGCCAACAAACGCTATGGGGATTTCGTCGCCCTGGACCATGTGGACTTCGTGGTGCCCACGGGCTCGCTGACGGCCTTGCTGGGGCCCAGCGGTTCGGGCAAATCGACCCTGCTGCGCACCATCGCCGGCCTCGACCAGCCGGACACCGGAAGCGTCACGATCTACGGTCGTGACGTGACCCGGGTGCCACCGCAAGGCCGAGGCATCGGGTTCGTGTTTCAGCACTATGCGGCCTTCAAGCACTTGACGGTCCGCGACAACGTGGCCTACGGGCTCAAGGTCCGCAAGCGACCCAAGGCCGAGATCAAGGCCAAAGTCGACAATCTGCTGGAAGTGGTGGGACTGAGCGGGTTTCATGCTCGCTACCCCAATCAACTGTCCGGGGGTCAGCGACAGCGCATGGCGTTGGCGCGGGCGCTGGCCGTCGATCCGCAGGTGCTCCTGCTCGACGAGCCGTTCGGCGCGCTGGACGCCAAGGTGCGTGAGGATCTGCGGGCGTGGTTGCGGCGCCTGCATGACGAGGTACACGTGACCACGGTGCTGGTCACCCACGACCAGGCCGAGGCATTGGACGTCGCCGACCGTATCGCGGTGCTGAACCACGGCCGCATCGAACAGATCGGATCCCCGACCGACGTCTACGACACCCCGACGAACGCGTTCGTGATGTCGTTCCTCGGCGCGGTGTCCACCCTGAACGGAATCCTGGTGCGGCCGCACGACATTCGGGTGGGCCGCAACCCCGACATGGCGATCGCCGGCGGGGACGGCACGGCCGATTCCGTCGGGGTGGTGCGCGCCGTCGTCGACCGGGTGGTGACGCTGGGTTTCGAGGTGCGGATCGAGCTGACCAGCGCCGCCACCGGCGGCTTCTTCACCGCTCAGATCACCCGCGGCGACGCCGAGGCACTCGCGCTGCGCGAGGGCGACACCGTGTATGTGCGCGCCACCCGGGTTCCACCGATAGCCTTCGATACCACGGCCGTCGGCAGCCGTGCGGACTTGGCCGACGAGGATGAGAACACGCTGACGTCGGCGTGACGGCCGGGATTCTTCGCGCGTGTGCCGCTACGACGCGTGCAACCCGCATTCGGTCTTGGCCCTGCCCTGCCAGCGTCCGCTGCGCGGATCGGCGCCCGCGAGCGGCTTGGCGGTGCAGGGGGCGCAGCCGATGGACGAATAGCCTTCGTAGATAAGCGGATTGACCAGCACGCCGTGCTCGTCGATGTAGTTCTGCACGTCCTCGTCGGTCCAGGTCGCCATCGGGTTGATCTTCACCAGCTTGAAGCCTTCGTCGAAACCGACCACCGGGGCGTTGGCGCGCGCGGCGGTCTCGCCCCGGCGCAGCCCGGTCACCCACGCGGAGTATCCGCGCAGCGTTTTGCCCAGCGGCTCGACCTTGCGCAGCCGGCAGCACTCACCCGGATCCCGCGCAAACAGGTCCTTGCCCAGCACCCTGTCCTGCTCGGCGACGCTGCGCTCGGGCGTGACATTGAGCACCCGGATGTCATACACGGACTCGATCGCGTCCCGCGTGCCGATGGTCTCGACGAAGTGATAGCCGGTGTCCAGGAACACCACCGGCACGCCCGGACGCACCTTCGCCGCCAGGTCGATCAACACCGCCTCCTGCATGCTGGAGGCCACCACATAGTTGCAGGTGGCCCAGCCGCGCGGACCGTTGATGCCGCCGAATGTCTGGTCGGTCCAACGCAACACCTCGGTGGCGTCGGCGCCTTCCAGCTCGACCGCCGCACGCGCGGCAAGTGCGCGCAGTTCGGCTTCTGGAAGTCTCGTTGTTCGTTCGCTCATCGCAAATCGTCCTCGTCTGCCCTCATAGCCCACTGTGCGAAACGTTCGCCCTCGCCGCGATATTTCAGGAAGTTGCGTGTGATGCGCTCGATATAGTCGCCGAGTTCGTCGCTGGTGACCTTGTGCTGGCGCAGTTTTCGACCGAAGCCGCTATCCAGGCCCAAACTGCCGCCCAGGTGCACCTGAAATCCCTCGACCGAGCCGCCGGTTCCGTCGTCGACCATCTGGCCTTTGAACCCGATGTCGGCGACCTGAATTCGGGCGCACGAATTGGGGCAGCCGTTGATGTTGACGGTGATCGGCACGTCCAGCTGCCCGTTGATGTCGGAGAGGCGGCTTTCCAGGTCGGGTACCAAAGATTGTGCCTTGACCCGAGTTTCGGCGAATGACAACTTGCAGAATTCAATTCCCGTGCACGCCATCAGGTTCCGGCGCCAGCGCGACGGCCGTGATTGCAGGCCGAGCGCTTCCAGGCCGGTGATCAGCTCGTCGAGTTGGTCGTCGGGCACGTCGAGCACGATGAGCTTCTGGTAGGGGGTGAGCCGGATCCGGTCCGAGCCGGCCCGTTCGGCGAGGTCGGCCACCGCGGTGAGGATGGTGCCAGAGACTCGTCCCGCGATGGAGGCGACGCCGACGGCGTTGAGGCCGTTCTTGAGTCGCTGCACGCCGACGTGGTCGATCGGATGCTTCAGCGGCGCGGGAGCCGGGCCGTCGATCAGCGGACGCTTGAGGTACTCCTGTTCGAGAACCTCCCTGAACTTTTCGATGCCCCAGTCCTTGATGAGGAACTTCAGCCGCGCCTTGGATCGCAGCCGTCGGTAGCCGTAGTCACGGAAGATCGAGGTCACCGCGTGCCACACCTCGGGCACCTCGTCCAACGGCACCCAGGCGCCCACCCGCTGGCCCAGCATCGGGTTCGTCGAGAGCCCGCCGCCGACCCACAGGTCCAGCCCGGGTCCGTGCTCGGGGTGGTTCACGCCGATGAACGCGATGTCGTTGACCTCGTGCACCACATCCTGCAGCCCCGAGATCGCGGTCTTGTACTTGCGCGGCAGGTCGGCGAAGTCGGGCTGACCGATGTAGCGGCGGACGATCTCGTCGATCGCCCAGGTGGGATCGAGCACCTCGTCGAGCGACTCGCCTGCCAGCGGCGAGCCAAGAATCACCCGGGGGCAGTCACCGCACGCCTCGGCGGTCTGCAGTCCGACCTCGGCCAGCCGCCGCCAGATCTCGGGGACCTGCTCCACCTCGATCCAGTGGTACTGCACATTCTCGCGGTCGGTGATGTCGGCGGTGTCGCGGGCGAATTCGGTGGAAATCTGACCCACCGTGCGCAGCGCGGCCGCCGACAGCCCACCGCCGTCGCACCGCACCCGCATCATGAAGTACTTGGCTTCCAGCAGCTCCGCGTTGTCGTCGCCGGTGAACGTGCCGTCGTAGCCCTGTTCGCGCTGGGTGTAGAGCCCCCACCAGCGGAAACGTCCACGCAGATCGCTCTTGTCGATGCTGTCGAAGCCGTTTTTCGCGTAGACGGTCTCGATGCGCTCCCGCACGTCGAGCGGGGCGCCCGCGCGCTTCATTTCTTCGTTGGGGTTCAGCGGCTCACGATTTCCCAGTGCCCATTGGCCCTCGTTACGGGGCTTCGCGGAGCGGGCGGTGGTCATCGTGAATTCTCTCCTTCAAAAAGATCGCCAGCGCGGCCAGCACAGTTCACCGGCATTTCGGGGCGGCGCGGAACCGTCGGCCAGCTGGAGACGCAGGGCCTGGGTCTACGTCAAGGCAGACAGATACAGCTGCAAACGCGCTTGAGATCGATGTGCCGCCGCGCCACGAGCACACTGTGCGGGCTGGGCTGATCAACGGTCACCCGACCATTGTGCCATGGATGGCGACGGGCCGTGCGAGCAGGTCAAATCTGGACTCACGCTGATTAAAACTACCGCCGGAGTCTGAGAGACTCCCTTGCCAAAGCCGTGCAAGTCCACGCGACCGTTCGGTTGCGGAGCCCGGTTGTGACGCGTAGACGATCGATGACTCGGGGTCGACCCGCCGATCGTGGGATCATGCGGCATGGCCGTTCGCGAGCAATCCGTCGAACTGCCCGACGTAGCAGTGGTCGCCGGGCGGCCGTTCGGCATCTATGTGCATGTGCCGTTCTGCGTAACACGTTGCGGCTACTGCGATTTCAACACTTACACCCCGGCCGAGCTGGGTGGCGTCAACCCGGACGCCTGGCTCGGCGCGCTGGGGACGGAACTGGAACTGGCCGCCGCAAGGTTGCAGGCTCCTCCGGTGAACACCGTGTTCGTCGGGGGCGGGACACCCTCACTGCTGGGGGGCCGGCGGATGGTCACGCTGCTGGACATGGTGCGCCGGCACTTCACGCTGGCCGCCGATGCGGAGGTCAGCACGGAGGCCAACCCCGAGTCGGCGTGGCCGGATTTCTTCGACGCTATTCGCGCGGCCGGCTACACCCGGGTATCGCTGGGCATGCAGTCGGTGGCGCCGAGGGTATTGGGCGTCCTCGACCGCATTCACACACCGAATCGGTCCGCCGCCGCCGCCCGCGAGGCGCTGGCCGCGGGCTTCGAGCACGTCAGCCTCGACTTGATCTACGGGACCCCGGGGGAGTCCGACGACGACCTGGTGCGGTCGGTCGACACCGCGATCGAGACCGGCGTGGATCACGTGTCCTCCTATGCGCTGGTGGTCGAGGAAGGCACCGCGCTGGCCCGCCGGGTCCGGCGCGGCGAACTGGCTGCACCCGACGACGACGTGCTGGCCCACCGCTACGAGTTGGTCGATGCGCGGCTGTCGCAGGCGGGAATGTCGTGGTACGAGGTGTCCAACTGGTCGCGGCCCGGCGGTGAGTGCCGCCACAATCTCGGCTACTGGGACGGCGGTCAATGGTGGGGCGCGGGGCCCGGCGCGCACGGTTACGTCGGCACGACGCGCTGGTGGAATATCAAGCATCCCAACGCGTATGCCGAGCGGTTGAGCGCGACGACGCTGCCGGTGGCCGGATTCGAGCAGCTCGATGCCGACGCGTTGCACACCGAGGACGTGCTGTTGAGAACCCGGCTGCGCCAAGGTCTTCCGGTTGACCTGCTCAGCGCTGCCGAGCGCGACCGCGCCCAGGGCGTCGTCGCCGACGGGTTGTTGGTGTCCGACGGTGACCGGCTGGTGCTCACTGCGCGCGGACGGCTGCTGGCCGACGCGGTGGTGCGAACGCTATTGGGGTAAGGGCGATGTCCGCGCTCAGACGCCGAACCAATGCTCGAACGCGCGGGCGATCTCGATGTAGAGCGGGATCCCCACGGTGACGTTGTAGGAGAACGTCAGGCCCAGGGAGGCGGCCAGCGGCAGCGTCGGGCTCGCTTCGGGAATCGCCAGGCGCTGCACCGCCGGGACGGCGATGTAGGACGCCGCCCCGCACAGGACCGCGAACAAGACGTAGGTTCCGCTCTTGAAGTCGGTGTGGGTCAGCGACGCGTAGCTGCAGGCGACGATAATGCCCAGCGTCGCAAAGACATTCGGGGCCACCAGACCGAACACGATGAAACCGGGACCCGCGGTGCGAAGGTCTTTGAGCTTGCGCGACGCCGTCATCCCCATCTCGAGCAGGAACAGGCACAGCACGCCCTGGAACGCCATCACGAAGAACTTGTCGTCGTCGGCGACGACCTTCTGTCCCTGAAGCCCACTGACGAGGCCGATGATGATGCCGCCCATCAACAGCACCAGGCCGGGATTGAGGAATACCTCCTGGAAAAGCTCCCGGGAGAAGATCGGCGCCCGCGTGCTCCGGGGGCGCGCCTGGTCGGCCGGCAGATCCGGGTGCTCCAGCTTTTCCAGCGAGAGCTCCAACTCCTGTTCGACGGCGGCTTCCTCCTGAATTTCCAGGCTCTGGCCGCGCGCAGGACGCGCGGCGGTGCCCGGTCCGACGCCGACCTTGACGGGTGCGGTGTAGCCGGGTTCGTCGGGCATGTAGCCGGCGGAGTCCATGCCCCGATGGCGCAGGCGGGCGACGAAATACAGCGCCACCAAGCAGCCCGGGATCTCCATCACGGCCAGCATCACCGGCATGTACGCGTTGAACGCGACGTTCACTGCGGTCAGGACGGCCACGCAGGTGGCGAAGGTTCCCGCCGAGTCCGACCCGTAGTAGCCGGCGACGGTTGCGCGGTCGACTTTCCGGAGTGATTTCAGGCGGCTGAGGCCCAGATAGGCCAGACCGCCGATCAGGCAGTTCAGCACGAAGCCCAGGACCATGAAGCCGACGATGGCGCCGACGCTCGACGCGCTGACCTGTGCGAGTTCTTCCCCGCCGTGCCAGCCGATGGCCAGCAACAGGTACATGGTCAATCCCTGGTAGATGACGTAGGGGAATTCGAATCGCACTTTGAGGATGGGAATCAAGAACCCGAAGTAAAAGAACAGCAGAAGTGGCTTGAACAAATTGTGGGTGAAGTTGTGCCAGAACTCTTGCAGCATCAATGCCTCCGTTGGTAGGCCCGCTGATCTGGGGAAGCACCGTCCGCAAGGTGGACAACCACGAGACATCCCGACGACCGACAAGAATTTATCCCCGCCGTTGACCGGCCGCCACTCGAAAACTCACAGGGACCGCGGCGGCATCCAGGAGGCTGGAGGCTGACAAAATCCCTGGTCAGAGCGATATTTATACAGCGAATTTTCGTCCGAGGGCGGGATGGCGGGGCCGGTAGTTTGGTGTGAATGCGCTGTGTATTTACTGTGCAGTTAATTATAGGATGCCGGACGGCTGGGATCGGCGAGGGCCTGACGCCGGCTCCCGTTTCGCACCGCCTTAGCGATGTCCCGGGAAATGGAGAGCATCCCGGCGCCTTCTCGATTTCGAACTCGTTCGCCTGCGCCTATACAGAGTTCCTGGCCGCCGGAAAGCCGGATGGTGGACACGGTGTTCCTCCATTCCGGCGGACTCAAACCTGGCGGTGATCGCTAGGAAAGAGTTTGGCCGCCGAGCCGCCGGTTTGTGCGGCCGCAATGTAAACGGTCGGGAAATTTTGGAGTGGTGATCCTCACAGCCCCGGAAGGCCGCAGTTCGCGGGTACGGTTGCGCAACGCTAGATAGGTTAGGCTACATTTACTAACCGTGACCGAGGTCAGCGTCGAGACAAGTTCCGCCGGCTCTGGTCCGTCGTCCATCCCGCTTCCCCCCAGCGTCGATCCGGCGGACCTGGCGGCCGAACTGGTCGTGGTGCTGTCGGAGCGGGCGGGCGAAGAGTATCTGCTCTACGAGCGCGACGGCGAATGGGTGCTCGCCACCGGTGTGCGCGCGATGATCGAGCTCGACAGCGACGAGCTGCGGGTGATGCGCGACGGCGTCACCCAGAGCCAGCAGTGGTCGGGCAGGCCCGGGCCGGTCCTGGGCGAAGCCATCGACCGGCTGTTGCTGGAAACCGACCACCTCTTCGGCTGGATCGCCTTCGAATTCGGCGTGTACCGCTACGGGCTGCAGCAGCGTCTGGCGCCCGGAACCGCACTGGCCCGGGTGTTTTGGCCGCAGGGCCGCATCGTGGTGACCCGGGAGGAGGTCCGGCTGTTCGGGGCGTCGGCCAGCCATCGGGACGCGGTCCTGGACGTGCTGCGTGACGGCGTGCCCGGGGTGCGCGATGCCCGCGCGGTCGACGTGGCCGCCGGCGCATCCGCCTATCGCGAGCGCGTCGCGTCGGCCGTCGGCGAGATCGCGGCGGGTCGCTACAGCAAGGTGATCCTTTCCCGGTCTCTCGAAGTGCCGTTCGCGCTTGACTTCCCGTCGACTTACCGGTTGGCCCGCAGGCACAACACCCCGGTGAGGTCGTTCCTGCTGCGCCTGGGGGGAATTCGTGCGGTGGGCTACAGCCCGGAACTGGTCGCGGCCGTCCATCACGACGGCCTGGTGGTGACCGAACCCCTGGCGGGCACCCGCGCGCTCGGCCGTGGCGAGGTGCGTGACCGTGCGGCCCGCACCGAGCTGGAGTCAAATTCCAAAGAGATTGTCGAGCACACCATTTCGGTGCGAAGCTCGCTGCAGGACATGGCCGAGATCGCCGAGCCGGGCACCGCCGTGATCACCGACTTCATGACGGTGCGGGAACGGGGGAGTGTGCAACACCTCGGCTCCACGGTCACCGGCCGGCTGGGTACGGCGAATGACCGGATGGACGCATTCGAGGCACTGTTCCCGGCGGTCACCGCGTCCGGCATTCCGAAAGCCGATGGCGTCGAAGCGATCATGCGCCTCGACGAGGGGCCGCGCGGACTGTATTCGGGCGCGGTGGTGATGATTTCGGCCGACGGCGCTCTTGACGCGGCGCTGACGCTGCGGGCGGCCTACGAGTGTGACGGTAAGACGTGGCTGCGGGCCGGAGCGGGCATCATCGAAGAGTCCACGCCCGACCGCGAATTCGAAGAGACCTGCGAAAAGCTGGCCACCGTTGCGCCCTATCTGGTTGCGCGCCAATAGCTTTCTGATCGCTACGCCCGCTTGCCGGTGATCGCCGGCGGGCTTGGTGTGCCCTGTGTCACGGTGGGTGGCGCAGGGACTTTCGGCCCTATTTGCCCGGCGTGCCCGCGCGTCATTCTTTATGTAACCGCATGACACAGATACATGCGCGTCACTGATCGCGGCAGATAACTGGGAGGGTTTGGTGTCCAAGGGCCTGACGAACCTGCAGCTACTTCACGAGCTCGAGCCGGTGGTCGAGCGCCTGCTCGATCGGCATCTCTCGATGTTCAAAGAGTGGAGTCCGCACGACTACGTTCCCTGGTCGGACGGCAAGAACTTCTACGGGCCAGACGGTCAGGATTGGGAGCCCGGGCAGACCAGCCTGCCCGACATTGCGCAGGTAGCGATGGTCCAAAACCTGCTGACCGAAGACAATCTCCCGTCGTATCACCGCGAGATCGCGATGAACTTCAGCATGGACGGTCCGTGGGGCCAGTGGGTGAATCGGTGGACCGCCGAGGAGGCCAGGCACAGCACGGCGCTGCGCGACTATCTCGTGGTCACCCGCGCCGTAGACCCGGTAGAACTGGAGAAGCTGCGGCTCGAGCAAATGACGAGGGGCTTCAGCCCCGGCCAGAACCAACAGGGCGACATGTTTGCCGAGAGCCTGTTCGACTCAGTGATGTACGTGTCATTCCAGGAACTCGCCACCCGCGTCTCGCACCGCAACACGGGCAAGGTCAGCAATGACCCGGTCGCCGAGCGGCTGATGGCCAGGGTGTCGCACGACGAAAACCTGCACATGCTCTTCTACCGGGACATCAGCGCCGCGGGGCTGGACATCGCACCCGATCAGGCCATGAGATCGGTGCACCGGATTCTGCGCAATTTCAAGATGCCCGGATTCACCGTCCCGGAATTTCGCCGCAAGGCGGTGATCATCGCCGTCGGTGGTGTCTACGACCCGCGCATCCATCTCGACGAAGTGGTCATGCCGGTGCTGAAGAAGTGGCGAATCTTCGAACGCGAAGACTTCACCGGCGAGGCAGCCGGGATGCGCGATGACCTCGCGCTGCTGGTCAAGGAACTCGAGGACGCCTCGGAGAAATTCGACGAATCCAAGCATCGGTACATGGAGCGCGCGGCGCGCAGGACCGAGAGGATCACCGCCAACACGGTGCTGCAAACGAAGGGTACGTTAACGCTGAGCCAGCACTGACGCCGATCGCGCGCCAAGCGGACTCAGACCGCAGAGCTCGACTCGAGATAGTCGGCCAAGATGCGGCCGACCAGAAATTCGATATTCGATTCGATCGACGAGGCGAGCGTGGCGGTGACGGTCGCCACCGCCTGGGTCCGGAAGCGCACCAACATGGTGATCAGCTCGGCGATCTCGGCGTCGGGCGGCAGCGGTTCGCCGGGCTTGATGTGATCCAGCACGTGTTCGGCTCCGGCGCGCACCAGCATGTCGCTGATCTTGTCGATCTCGGGGACGATCTGCTCGTGCAGGTCGATAAGCTTGTCGAATTTGACACCGTAGCCCCGGATTTCGTTGAACGCCTCGATGAGTTTGGGGCGGGTGACGGTGGCTTGCGTCCCGTCGACGCGGATCACCTGCAGCGCCACCAGGCGCTCGAACGCGTCGGCGTCGTCAACCAGTCGCCGGGCCTCGGCGAGCGTCATCGTTTCCGGCTTCTCGGTGGTCCAGGTGCCGACGATGGCGGTTTCGAGGCCGAGCACATCGCCGAGGTTCTTGCCTTCCTCCCACGCGCTGAGCATTTCCCGCACGTGCGCGATGTTGTATCCGCGGTCGAGCATCGACGTGATGAGCCGCAGCCGGGTCAGATGAGTGTCGTTGAACAGCGCGATGCGGCCCACCCGCAGTGGGGGCGGCAGCAGTCCGCGGTCGCGGTAGACGCGGATGTTGCGGGTGGTAGTGCCGGCCAGCCGGGCCAGGTCGTCGATCCGGTACTCGCCGGAGTTCGCGGCGCCGTGCGGGTGCCGTGCGGCGGCGTCGAAGAGCTGCGACACCGCGCCCTCGATGAGTTGGCGGTACTCGCGCGACTGCCGCCGAACCCGTTTGGGTGCGCGCCGCACGTTGTGCAGCACGCTGGCGATGGTGCCGGGCTCGGGACGCGACGCGCGCTCGGTTGCCATGTCAGTGCGCCGTTTCAGGCCGACGCGGTGACTCGCGTTTTGGCGTCATGTGCCACCGCCTGGTAGTCCTCGTACCGGAAATCCCTCATCTGGCGAAGATACTGCGTGGCGAAACCGGGGTACATCGACCCGTTGAATCCGTCTTTGGTGAGATACCAACTGCGGCAACCCGACATCCAGGTGGTCTTGGTGAGCCTGCGTTGCAGGCCCTCGTTGTGGCGACGTTGGACCTCTGCGCGCACATCGAGGTAGCGCAGGTCGTTGCCGAGCACGGCGGTGATCCCGCGGACCGCGTAATCGAGTTGGCCCTCGATGTAGACCAGAAGGGAATTGTGTCCGGGCCCGGAGTTGGGGCCGGTCATGACGAACAGGTTCGGATAACCGTGCACGTTGATGCTCTTGTAAGCCTGTGCGCCATCGGCCCATTCCGCGGCCAGCGACCGGCCGCCGAGTCCGGTCACCGGGAAAGGCGGACCGGTGAGGTGCACGTCGTAGCCGGTGGCGAACACGATGCAATCGAGCTGGTGTTCGATGCCGTCGCTGGTGCGGATGCCGGCCGGGCTCAGCGTGGCGATGGGCCAGTCGATCAGCTTGCAGTTGTCGCGTTGCAGGGCGGGATAGTAGTCGCTGGAGACCAGCATGCGCTTACAGCCCGGCCGGAAGTCCGGCGTCAGCTGACGCCGCAGCCATGGATCCTTCACCTCGGCACGAAGGTGCGCGCGGCCGAGCCGGGCGACCAACGATGTCAACGGGGTGTCCCACACCAGCGCGGTCGCACTCGCCTCGTGGCCCCAGTACAGCGCTTGGCGCGCAAGCTGTTGGGCGGCAGGGACTTTGGCGAACAAGGATTGTACGGCCGGCGGGGTGGCGACGTCCAGGCGCGGCAGCACCCAGCACGGCGTGCGCTGGAACACCTTGACGAACCCGGCCCGCTTTACCAGTTCGGGGATTATCTGGATGGCGCTGGCTCCGGTACCGATGACCGCGACGCGCTTGCCGGTGAAGTCGTAGTCGTGATCCCAGCGCGCGCTGTGGATTTTGCGCCCGCGGTAGCTGTCCAGGCCCCGCATGTCGGGAAAGCTGACATCGGACAGCGGCCCGGACGCCAGCACGACGGTGCGGGCGCGAAACTTCTTGCGGTTCTTGGTGGCCGCCGTCCAGACGCCGGCCTCCTCGTCGAACGTCAAGTCCTTGACCTCGTGGCCGAACTTGATGCGGCCGCGGATGTCGAACCTGTTCGCCATGTCCTCGAGATGCCGGTAGATCTCGGGCGCCGGCGAATACGTGCGCGACCACGTCGGATTCTTGACGAAGGAGTACGAGTACAGCAGCGACGGGACGTCGCAGCTGGCGCCCGGATACGTGGTGTCACGCCAGGTCCCGCCGACGCGGTCGGCGCGTTCCAGGATCACGATGTCGTCGACCCCGGCTTCGGCCAGGCGGATGGCGGCCCCGAGGCCGGTGAAGCCGGCTCCGATGATGAGCGCCGCGTTGGCGCGGTTGTTCGCCATCGTCACGCCGCCGGCTCGTGGGTGAGTTCTGCAACCCACGTCGGTACCGACGGAAGCAGGGGCCGCGGATATCGGTCGGAAAGCCACACCATCGAATTCGCCAGCAGGTGGTACGGGTGGCGTGGATTCGTGACCACTGCGGCATAGCGCCTCAGGAACCGATAGGTCGGTACCCGCCTGGTGCTTTCGCCTCGGTCGCCCAGCTCTTTGAATCGCTTTACGGCCCGGTAAAGCCGCTCGGGCTCCATGCCCATGGCGGTGATCTCGTTGCGGATCCTGTTGATTAGCGGTGCGCCCATGATCGCACCAATGATCAGACCTGGCGTGGCATTGTGACCGACGAAGTCGATCAGCAACCGCCGGATCTTCGCGTGCCCGATCATGTCGAGGACTTCGAAATCGACTACCAGATGGCGTGATTCGTCGTTATTGATCTTCTCGAAAACTTGGTGACAAACAGGGTCGTGCACCTCGTCGAGAAGGAATTTCAACAGGGCGCCGTCCAGTGCGACTTCGAGCATCGGAATGACGGTGCCGAGCAGGGACAGCGGCATGTCGTCGGCCCAGCGGTCCAGCCAGTCGATCGCCAGGCGAATGTTCACGTTCGGCTCGGGAATCTCGCCGTCCTCGAGCATGCCCCAGCGCTTCATCAGCGCCAGTTCGGCGTTGGCGTGGCGCTGCTCCTCGGCGTGGAAGTAGCGGTAGATCTCGGCGATGGTCGGTGTGGGTGCCTTCTTCGCCAGTGCCGCGAACCCTCTGGCGCCGATGTTCTCGATCCAGCACAGGTCGGCCATGAACGCCTTGAGCTGTGGCCGCTGTTCATCACTGATCGTTTCAGCGCCGGGTGCGTTCCAGTCGATGTCGGCGAGCGCCCACTGGCGATCCTTGATTTTGGCGAGCATGGCTTGCATATCGATGGCCACCACGAGCTCCTTTTCGTTGGGGATTCAGGGCAGGTTGATGCGTGATATCAGGCCGGCCGCACGTGTATAGGTCTGTGGCGCCAGGCGTTTGATGTTCCAGCCGATCTTGGCGTCATACTGCGGCATGCAGTACAGGTCGCCGCGGTCGTGCGCGTCCAGGCAGACGCGGGCCACCTTCTCCGCGGATAATCCGGTCCAGCGCATGAGTTTTCCGGCCAGCTCGCTGGATTGCTCGCTGATGCGGCCGGATTCGAGGATGTTGGTCTTGACGAAGGTGGGGCACAAGACGGTGACGCGCACCGGCGCGCCGGCCAACTCGGCGGCGAGGGTCTCCGAGAGCGAGAGCACACCGGCCTTGCTGACGTTGTAGGCGGCCATGCCCGGAGCCGCGCCGAACGCCGCCGCCGAGGCCACGTTGATGATGCCCCGGGGCGGGTGTGACGGCGCGGCGTCGCGCAGGATCGGGGTGAACACGTGGCAGCCGTGGATGGGACCCCACAGGTTGATGCCCAGGGTCCACAGCCAGTCGTCCAACGGGGCATCGCCGATGCCGGCCCCGCCCGCGCCGACGCCGGCGTTGTTGATCACCAGTGTCGGTGGGGCCCCGAACCAGGACTGCGCCTGTTCGGCCAACGCCCGCACGTCTTCGAATCGCGAGACGTCACAACCGATTGCGACCGCTTTGGCGCCGTGGCCGGTGATCGTGTCGGCCGTCCGCTGCGCGGCTGCCTCGTCGATGTCGCTGCACACGACCGCGCCGCCGCGCTTGCCCAGTTCGATCGCGAAAGCGGCGCCGATGCCGCTTCCGGCACCGGTCACCACCGCCGAGGCGCCGCGGCTGGTCTTGGCGCGGTTGAGCAGTCTGTCCAACACGTCAGTGCACCTCCTCGGTGATGGCGCGCGCGTCCTGCAGGGCGTGCGCGATGAAGCGCGCGACATAGGCCATGGCCTTCGCGGCTTCGGGCGTCATGCGGGGCAACGCCTGGAAGACGTGCACCTGGTGGGGCCAGATCTGCAGCTCGCATCGGCCGCCGGCGCCGCGGATGTCGGCGGCGAGTTGGCGTGCATCCTCTTGCAGCATCTCGGCTCCGCCGGCCTGGATCAGGGTGGGGGGAAGCGCGGGGCCGCCGGCGACGTCGAGCGTCAACCGCCGGTGGGTGAGGTCGACGCCGCTGTGGTAGAGGCCGACCAGACGGACCGCGCTGGCCGCCCTGGTGGCCGGGTCGCGACGAATCCGTTCGCGCGCCGACGACAGCTCGAACGTCAGGTCGTAGAGGGGAGAAAGTAGCACCAGCGCGGCGGGCGGGCCGGCGTTGACGTCGGGTTGCAGCAGCAAGTCGACCGAAAGGTGACCGCCCGCCGAATCACCGGCAACCACAATCTGATTCGGCGCCACGCCACAGGTGTTGACCAGCCAGTCCCAGCCCGCGCGGACGTCGTCGGCAGCGGTGGGGAAACGGTGGCGTGGTGCCAGTCGGTAGTCCACCGAGAACACCGGAAGGCCGGTCAGCGCCGACAGCCAGGATGTCAAGCGGCGGTGCGTCTTTGGCGAACACACGGCGTATCCGCTGCCGTGCACATAGTAGATCGCGCCGGCGCCGGTGTCGGCGCGCTCGGTCTGGCTGGTCGGAGTGCGAGGTCCGTAGACCCATTCACCCTTGACGCGGCGCCCGTGGGGCAGCCTGACGTCTACCGCTTCGACGCGGGTGCCCGCGAGCGACGGGCCGAACGTGCCCATGATCCGGGCGACGATCTGGCGCGATAACCACAATCCCCAGGCCCGTTCGGGTGGAATCGCGCTGGTGATCGGCCGAAGGGTGTAGGTGCTTACAGCTGCAGCGCCGCGGGATCGCAACGACCCGCGAGCCGGAACGCCGTCCGTCATGGGACGAAGTCAACACCAAATGGTGACATTGGTCAATGTCATCTTCATAAATGTTGGGGAGCCGTTTCGGCTTCCAGATCCGGTGTCACGTTCTCAGCCGACCACGCCTGCGTGCATCAAATGACTTCTTTGGTTGGACCGCTAGCCTTGGCGCCCAAGGTCACATCCCGGCGGCGGGCTCGCCAAGGCGCAGTTGTCGCGCCAGGGTGGTGGCGCGATCAGCAGCCTGCACCACGCGTCGCCCCAGAGCCTCGATCTCCTCGCCACGCAGCGGGCGCAGCGAACCGAGGACCATCAGGGAGGCGGTGACGAATCCATCAGCGTCGAACACGGGGGCCGAGAGTTGGAGAAGTTCGGTCTCCTTGGCGTAGTCGATCTCTGACGCCAGGTAGCCACTGTGGCGTAGTTGGTCGATGAGATCGTCCCTGGACCGCCGATAGAGTACAGAATCGGGCGTATCAACCAATTCTTCGAGCACATGCCCGAATTGGATGCCCGGCGGTGCGAAAACCGAGAAACTGTAGCCGTTTCGGCGCGCGAACTGCAGCGACTCGCGCCAACGCGCCAGGTCGGGAGGGCTTGGGTGCGTGCCGCCGCGTTGCAGCCAGCGTTCGCTGGCCGCCGGGTCCCACGCCACGAAGACCACCCCGAAGGGTGGAGCCAACGGGATGGCATGGCCGACGCGCGCCCGGACCATGGTCGCGGGTCCGCGGTCGAAGATGGCCACCGCTCGCGCCTCGCCCGCGATGACCGTTGATACGACGACGCAGGACTGCAAGTCTCGCGCGAGTTGGTCCGCCTGCCGATTTGCCATGTTCAGTACGGGGTTGGCGACTTGTGCAGCACTCGCCAGGGCAAGGCAGGACGCGCCCAGTTCGTAGCTCATGTCGCGGTCTCGGCGGCTCGCGAAGCCTTGCTGGGTCAGCGCCTGCAGGATCGAATCGCAGGTAGCTCGGGGAATGTTCAGGATCCGTGACAAGTGTGAAACGGTGTGCGCCTCGGAAGGGTGCTCGGCCAGGTACCAGAGCACCTGACCGGCACGCTGCACCGCGGGCGACGGATTGATGGGCACGAGTTACCCCTCTGCGATGTCTAAAAACCTAGCGGCCCTGCTGAAATACCAGCTAACCACACTTAGGGCTCCCGACGGCCCAGGAGCTTTTCGAGGGCGCTCTGGGTCAAGTCCATGCAGCGCTGCAGCGCATGCGCCGGATTCAGTTCGAGAGCCTTGGTGGGCTCGGGATAGATCAGCACGTGGCCGGCGGGGAAGAAGTATGCCTCGCCGGCGACGGCTACCTCATCGGGTTCGTCGCTGTCGGGATATACCGCGCGGATCGAACCTTCGAAGATGTAGCCGTAATGCGGACATTGGCAGACCTTGCCCGGAAAGCCGCCCAGCTGATAAAGCGGCGTCGCGTCAGCCGGCTCGTAGCAGACGGTGTACCCGACCTCCATGTCACCCCATTGGATCGAGCGAAACCGGTCTTTGGTCATCGGCCACCGGCCGCCCCCGGCGTTGGGTAAGTCCTGCGGCTTCATATGAGGCATGGCGGCGGCCCTCTCTTGTCTTGTCGTGGAAATCTCGGGGATCTTGCGGCCACGATGCTAGATCGTTTAGTCTCATGAAATGTCATCTAATACGCTGAAATACTAGCACCAGGTGGGTGAGGAATAAATGGTGGAGTATTTCCGCCCCGATCGGCTACTGATCGACGGCGACGCTGTGCTCGGCGCGGGGGACCCTTTGCCGGTGGAGAACCCGGCGACCGAGGAGGTCTTCACTACGGCGCCAACCTGTGATGCCGGGCAGGTGGAGACGGTTATTGCCAGTGCCCGCCGCTCATTCGACAGCGGAGTGTGGGCCAACCAGTCGCTGGCCGAGCGCCGCCAGGTCCTGGCGCGCATGGCGCAGTGGCTGCAGGCGCGACGCGACGAACTGGTGGAGACGGCCGTCCGCGAGGTGGGCGCCCCCCTCGGCATCGCCCGGCTGGCCCAGGTCGACATGGCACTCGACCAGGCACGCCAACTGCCGGAGCTGCTCGGCACGCTGCCCGAGTGGGAGCACAACGAGGTGCCGCTGGGCGATCTGGTGACCGCCAAGGACGTCTTGCTCAGCATCCGCAAGTACGAGCCGGTCGGCGTGGTCACCGCGATCACGCCATACAACTTCCCGCTGCAGACCAACATCTGGAAGGTGTTCTCGGCGTTGGCGGCCGGCTGCTCGGTGATCCTGCGCCCGAGTCCGCTCACCCCACTGACCGCATTGGCGCTGGGGGAGGCCGCACTCCAAGCCGACCTGCCGCCGGGCGTTTTCAACGTGGTGGTCGAGCAGGGCACCGCGGGGGCGGAACGCCTGACGGGCGACCGGCGCGTGGATTGTGTCTCCTTCACCGGCTCGACCACCGTCGGTCGCCAGATCGCCGCGCAGGCTGCACCGACCGTCAAGCGGACGGTGCTGGAGCTCGGTGGCAAGTCCGTCCAGCTGTACTTGCCTGACGCGCTGGACCGGGTGGGGACCGGGGTGCTGACGGTCTTCGCCTCGCATGCCGGACAGGCCTGCACCGCCCAGACCCGAGTCTTGGTGCCGCAGGAATCGGTCGACGCCGCGCTGGAGAAAATCACTTCGGTCATTCCGTTCCTCAAGGTTGGTGACCCCAGCGACGAATCGACGATGATCGGTCCCGTCATCTCGGCACAGCAGCGCGAACGCATCGAGGATCTGATCGCCGCCGGCATCAAGGCCGGGGCCGAGGTTGCCGCCGGCGGCAAACGCCCCGCAGGCCTGGACCGCGGCTACTTCGTCGAACCGACCGTCCTGCGGATCGAGGACAACGCCAATCCCGTTGCCCAGCAGGAGGTGTTCGGACCGGTCGTCACGGTTCAGGGCTACCGCGACATCGACGAGGCGGTGGCCATCGCCAACGACTCCGAGTACGGGCTGGGCGGCGGTGTCTACAGCGCCGACCTGCCCGCCGGGTTGGCCGTCGCGCACCGGATTCGCAGCGGGACAGTGCAAGTCAACCGCGCCGCTGCGTCGGCGTACACGCCGACCGGCGGATTCAAGCAGAGCGGAATCGGTCGCGAACGCGGGGTGCCCGGCCTGCGCGAGTATCAGGAAGTCAAGCACCTTGTTGTCGGCCCGTAAACCAGATCGCCTGTCGCTGAAAGGAATATGGAAGTGACCACTCCCAATCTCGATCTCTCGCTGTTCGGGGCGGACCACGTGCGCCGCTACCGCGAGACCGATGGTGAGGTCGGTTACCTGTGGAACGGTGTGCCCACGCTCATCCTGACCACTACCGGACGAAAGACCGGGCAGCAGCGCGATACCCCGCTGATCTGCGCGGCGGACGGGGCGAACTATGTCATCATCGCCTCGCTGGCGGGGGCCCCACAGCATCCCAAGTGGTACCTCAACCTGCGCGACAACCCGCAGGTCCGGGTTCAGGTGAAGGGCGACACGTTCGATGCCACCGCACGCACCGCCGAGGGGTCGGAACGCGAACGGTTGTGGCGCCTGGCGGCCGACGCGTGGCCGAGCTATGACACCTACCAGCAGCGCACCGACCGGGTGATCCCCGTCGTCGTGCTGGAGAGAGCCTGAAGATGTTGCTCGACATGGCATCGGCCCTCGATCCCCAGCGGCTGAAGGAACTTTTCGACCTGCGCAGCGACGTCTACGAGATGCGCGGGGGCTCGTTCGAAGGCGATCCGTACCCCGCGTTTCATCAGTTGCGCGAGACCGGGCCGGTGCACGAGGGCACCCCGGGCGAGCTCGTCGGCTACGACGGGCCGGCGTTCTTTTCCGGTCTGCCCTTCGCGGATCGGCCACACTTCACCACGTTCGACTACGCGACATGCAGCCGGATGATCCAGGAACCGGAGATCTTCGCCGCCTCACAGCACGAGCCCGGCTCCGAGGAGTACGAGGGCCAGGCGATGCTGCTGTTCATGGACGGCAGCCGCCATCGGCGCCTGCGGTCGCTGGTGCGCAACGCTTTCACACCCAAGCGTGCCGGCTGGTGGCTGGACAACTGGATCGAAGACATCGTCGATGCGTTGTTCAATCTTATTGCACACAAAGGGAAGTCGGATCTCAACGTCGAATTCTTCGCACCGATTCCCTTGCTGACGATCTGCAGTAGCTTTGGCGTGGGCGTTGAGGAGGCCCTGGAAGTGCGCGCCGCCATCGTCGCCGACGCGGCGGGTATCACGTCGATCTCCGAGATCGTCGGTCCCATCGTTGCGGCCCGGCGCCAGGATCCCCGCGACGATCTGGTCAGCATGCTGGTTAGCGAGCAGTTCGAGGACGAGGAGGGCAACACGCACCAGCTTTCGGACGCCGAAGTCCAACTCTTCTCGCTGCTGCTGCTGGCGGCCGGATCCGGCACTACCTGGAAACAGCTGGGCATCACGATGCTGACGCTGCTGGAGCGCCCCGAGTGGCAGGCCCGAGTGACGGCCGACCCGGACCTGGTGCGGCCGTTCGTCGAGGAGACCCTGCGGTGGCTGCCTACGGATCCGGCCTTCGCGCGATTCGCGACCCGCGACACGGAACTCGGCGGGGTTCACATCCCCAAGGGGGCCGTCGTGCACGCGTGCTTCGCCGCGGCGAACCGGGATCCGCTGCGCTGGGATAACCCCGACGAATTCCTGCCCGACCGGCCGATCCAGCCGAACCTCGCGTTCGGCCGCGGCACCCACGTCTGCCTGGGGCAGCACGTCGCGCGAGCCGAGATCTGCACCGCGATAAAGGTATTGACCGGGCGTTTGCCCGGGCTGCGGCTGGACCCCGACGCTGAGACCCCCCGCATCATCGGGATGTACGAGCGGGGACCCACCAGCGTGCCAGTCGTCTGGGAAACACGATGAACAGGAGATGATCAGTGAGCACCGAAAGCGCCGTACAGGAATCGTCGCGCTACGACATCGCGGCCGGGGTACTCGATAAGATCTTCGGCCCATCGTGGCGGGACAAGACGAGGGTCACCGGCATGAAGTCGGTTGATGACTTCCAGCGCATCACCGTCGAGCACTGCTACGCCGATGCATGGGCCCGGGACACGCTGGACTACAAGACCCGCAGCGTTTCCTGCCTGTCGGTGACCGCGACGCTGGGCACCATGGAGGAGTTCAAGCTGCACGTCGAGGCAGCTCTGGCCAACGGCTGGTCGCACGAGGAAATCTTCGAGATCCTGCTGCACTTGGTGCCCTATATCGGTGTGCCGAAGGCGGTTCAGGCGCTGCGCGCCGCCGGCGACGTGTTCACGGAGATGTTCACCAAGGCCGCCGCGGATCAATAGGCCGAGCACGCCTGACCAGTAAAACCACTATTCGCCAACAAGATTCGAAGAGAGAGAACCGTCATGACCGACACACTGGAAGAATCGAAGAAAGAATACCTCGAGGCCAAGAACGCCAAGGCGCAGAAGAAGCGCCGGGCTCAGAATGTCGCCGAATGGGTCGAACGGGTCGACTACAAGGATTTCGATGCGCAGACCGTCGAGTTCACCAAGGCGTTGTTGCTCAAGACTGTCGCCGGCATGCTGGCCGGCTGTCGTGAGCCCGCGGCCCGGATCCTGACCACCTACTACGCCGAGCAGGGCGGCGCCCCCGACGCCGGTGTGGTGGGTGCCGGATACCGGACAACGGTGGAGAACGCCGCATTCGCCAACGCCACCTTCGCGCACTCCTCGGAACTCGAGGACAACGAGATGCCCAACTTCACCAGCGCCTACTGGGTGCTGCCGGGCCTGTTCCCGCTGGCGCAGAAGCAAACCGCCAGCGGCAAAGACCTCATCACCGCGGCGATCTCCGCGTGGGAAGTGGCCTCGCGCTACAACTCCGCCGGTCCGGGCCAGGCGCTGATGTCGGTGCACATCTGCCCCCCGACCTGGTTCGGTCCCCTCGGGGTCGCCGCCGGTGCGGCCAAGCTGCTCAAGCTCGACGCCGGGCGCATCGAGCATGCGATCACGATGGCGGGCTCCTGGGCGTGCGGCCTGGGGCAGGCCGGCTGCGACACCCACTTCATCGAATCCGGTCACACCGCCAAGATGGGCGTGCAGTCGGCTCTGCTCGCCCGGCTCGGCGCCACCGCCGAACTGGGCGTGATCGATGGCGCATTCGGCCTCTACGCGCCGTTGATGGCCAACAACCAGATCGACCTGTCGATCATCGACACCGATCTCGGGGTGGCGCCGTACCGAATCAACCGGGCGTGCATCAAGAAGTACTCGGCCTGCACCTACGCGCACACCTCGATCGACGCGCTGGGCCTGATCATGGCCGAGCACAACCTGGGCTACGACGACATCGAGACGGTCAAGACCCGTCAGGGCCTGATCGGTAACGCCGCCGTCGGCATCACCCCGAACCCGGTCGACCTGCAGGGCTCGCGGTTCAGCGTGCACTACCTGCTGGCCGAGGTGATGCTCAAGGGCAAGATCACCGACCAGACCTTCGAAGACCTTTCCTCACTTGAGGATCCGCGTTACCGCCAGGCGATGGGCAAGATCGTCGCCACCGGAGATCATGAAGATTTCGGTGTGCACGACCCGGGTGCGGAGGTCTTCGTGACCACCACCTCCGGCCAGACCTACTCCAAGCGTCTGGACGGCTGGCTGGGCTCACCGGAAGCTCCGCTGAGCACCGAGGAGATCCGCAAGGTCTGCCGGCCCTACCTGGAACTGATGCTGGAAACCGAGACGGCCGACCGGGTCGAGGACCTCGTGCTCAACCTCGACCGGCAGCGCGACATCCTCGAGCTGATGGACGTCCTGACCTTCCACCGTGTCGGAACTCGGCGCTGAAACACCATGCGCCTCAAAGACAAAGTTGCCATCATCACCGGGGCGGGTTCCGGTGTCGGGCGTGCCACGACCCTTCGCTTCCTCCAAGAGGGGGCGAAGGTCGTGTGCGCCGACGTACGCAAGGATTGGATCGACCAGACCCTCGAACTCACCGGTGCGACCCAGGATTCGGTGATCGGTGTGCCGTGCGACGTCTCCGTCGAAGGTGATGTCGAGGCACTGGTGGCCGCGGCCGTGGACCACTTCGGCCGGCTGGACATCATGCACAACAACGCTGGGATCACCGGACTGAAACCGGGGGCCACGACGGAGGACTACACCGACGCGGAATGGCAGCGGCTGCTTCAGATCAACGTCAGCGGAGTCTTCTACGGCAGCAAGTACGCGATCCGGCAGTTCAAGGAGCAGGGCAACGGCGGGGCGATCCTCAACACCGGCTCGGTCGCAGGCATGGTCGGGTTCGGCAGTGTGCTCTATGGGGCGACCAAGGGCGCAGTCAACCAGATAACCAGGGGATTGGCAATAGAGTTCGCCGCCAACGACATTCGGGTGAACGCCATCTGCCCGGCCGCGATGCCGCTGACCAACTTCTCGGCGACCGACGACAAGAAATTCGCTCCCGCCGACAAGAACATCGTGGATTTCGTCGCCACCCTGCACCCCCTGGGCCGCTTCATCACGGCCGAGGATTGCGCCGAGGCGGCGGTGTTCCTCTGCTCGGACGAGGCCAAGAACATCACGGGTGTGTTGCTGCCCATCGACGGCGGCTACGTCGCCAAGTAGCCGGGCGGCAAACGGGGGATAGCTCACCGCGATGCTTACTCGATGGCCTCGGCGGCTGCGCTCGCGACTCGCCGCCGCAGTGTTGATCACACTGTTGTTCGGTTCGGCCGCGCTGACGTACGCCGGCTACAGCGGGCGGTTTCTTGACACCGCGCCGGTCACGGTGAGCGCTCCGCGCGCCGGCCTGGTGATGGACCGCGACGCCAAGGTGAAGTATCTGGGTGTCCGGGTCGGGTCGGTGCAGTCAATCGCCTATGCGGGCGGCGAGGCCCATCTCGAGCTCGCGATCGACCGAAAGCAGTTACGGCGCATACCGGGAAACGCCACGGTACGCATCGCGTCCACCACTATCTTCGGCGCGAAGTCGGTTGAGTTAATCGCGCCCGCCGACCCGTCGAGGGCGCCGCTTCGGCCGGGTGCGCAACTGCGGTCGTCGGGCGAGCAGCTCGAGGTGAACACGCTGTTCCAGACGTTGGTGGATGTTCTGCACAAGGTGCCCGCATACAGCACCACCCTCGGGGAAGTCGTGGCATCCGCGCCGGGCTTCCAAGTCAACCTGTACGGTGCCCCGCCGCCCACCGCGACCGCGATGCTGTTCGACACCGTCTTTCAGCCCAACAAGCTGCCCAGCAGCCTCGCGGACTTCCTGCGCGGCTTCATTCAGCAACGCATCGTCGTCAAGCCGAGGTCGCCATGAGCCGGCTGCGTCGGGTCCCTGCCGCGGTGCTGCGGTGGATTGTTACAGCGCTGCTGCTGATCGCCGTAGCCGGCGGAAGCTATCTGCTGCGGCCCGGCGGAAAACACTACGAGCTCATCGGCATGTTCAGCTCGGCGGTGGGAATCTACCCCGGCGATGACGTTCGAGTGGCCGGAGTCCGGGTCGGCTCGATCACGGGGATCCGGCCGCAGCGCAAGCTGGTACGGATCACCATGTCGGTGCGCCCCGATGTCCAGGTGCCGGCCAACGCCAAGGCCATCATCGTGTCGCCAAACCTGGTGTCGGCCCGCTTCATTCAGCTCGGCCCCACTTACGAAGAAGGGCCGGTTTTGCCCCCCGAGTATACCCTCGGCCCGGACCGAACCGGCGTGCCGGTGGAGTGGGACGAAATCAAAACGGAGCTGACCGATCTCACCGCCAAGCTCGGCCCGGCCTCGGGAGACAGACAAGGGCCGGTATCGGCGCTGATCAATCAGGCCGCCGACACCTTTGACGGAAACGGTGAATCGTTTCGCCAAGCCCTCACTCAACTTTCGCGGGTCGCGGGCCGGTTGAGCGACTCGCGCACGGATCTGTTCGGGACGGTCAAAAACCTGCAGTTGCTGGTTAAGGCGCTGTCCAACAGCAATGAGCAGATCGTGCAGTTCAGTAACCGGCTCGCCTCCGTGTCACAAGTGCTCGCCGACAGCTCCACCGATCTCGACAAGTCGCTTGGCACGCTGAATCAGGCTCTCGGGGACGTCCGCAAATTGCTGAAAGACAACAACTCCGCGGTGATAGCCCAGGTGCAGAAGCTCTCGGAGCTCACCAAAATGGTCTCCGATCAAAGCGAGGACCTCGAGCAGGTCCTGCACGTCGCGCCCAACGCGTCGGCGAATTTCATGAACATGTACAGCCCGGCTCAGGGCAGCATGGCCGGGATCATCTCATTGCCGTTCTTCGCCAACCCGGTCCAATTCATCTGCGGCTCACTGGAATCCAGTGGCACAACGGACTATTTCCGCCGTGCCGAGATCTGCCGCGAACGCATGGGTCCGGTATTGAAGCGGATCGCGGTGAATTACCCGCCATTCATTTTTCACCCGATCAATACGATCACCGCTTACAAGGGACAAGTCATCTATGACACACCCGAAACCGAGGCCAAAGCGCGGACCCCTATTCCTCAGCTGAAGTGGGTGCCGGCCCCCGGCGCAACACCGCCACAGGTTCCGGCTGACGCCGATATCAGTTCGATGATGCTGCCGCCGGCACCGGGGCCGGGACCGCGATGAAATCATGGGGCGTGCGGGCCACAGCCATCCTCGGATCGGCCGTGACGATCGCGGGCTGCCAGTTCGGCGGGTTGAACTCGTTGACCCTGCCCGGCACCGAGGGCCATGGCACCGGCGCCTACGTGGTCACCGTCGAAATTCCGGATATCGCGGCGCTGCCGCAGAATTCACCGGTCAAGGTCGGTGATGTCACCGTCGGGAGCGTGTCGGGAATCCGGGTAGTGCAGCGGGCTGATCACAGCTCGGTCGCCGCGGTGCAGCTGTCCATCAATCGCCAAGTTGTATTGCCGGCCAATGCCGTGGCGATGGTGGCACAGACGTCGCTGCTGGGTTCCCAGCACGTCGAGCTTTCCACACCGACCGATACGGCGCCGGTCGGCAAGCTGGCCGAGGGCGCGACCATCGACACCTCGGCGGGGCGATACGCCACCACCGAAGAGGTGCTGTCGGCGTTGGGCGCGGTGGTCAACTCCGGCGGGCTGAGCAACCTGCAGGACATCACCAATGAGGCCTACGCGGCGGTCGCGGACCGCTCGGCCGGCCTGGTCACCCTGATACCCCGACTGGCACAGCTGACGGCGTCATTCAGTCAGCAGACAGATCAGATCGCAGCGCTGCTGGATCGATTGGACCGGATCGGCGTCGTGCTGGCCGCACATTCCGATTCACTAAGTAAGGCACTCGCCCGGCTGCCGGCGGCACTGCGGGTCCTCAACGATGCGAGACCCAACATCGTGGGGGCGTTTGCGGCGCTGCAAAAATTGGCCGTGGTCGCCGAACACATGCTGAGTGAATCCAAGGACGACTTTGCCGCCGACCTCAAAGACCTCTACCCGGTGGTCAAGGTGCTCAACGACCACCGCAGTGACCTGGTGAAAGGCTTCCCCATCCTGCCGACCTTCCCGTTCCCCCAGCCGGGAATCGAGCGGGCGGTTCGCGGCGACTTCCTCAACGGCTATGCGACATTCGATCTCACGCTGCGCCGGATCGGCGAGAACTTCTTCACCACCTCGGCGCTGGACCCGAACATGAAACACCTCGGCGATGTGGTGAACCCGCCGGATTGGCTGCTCGGCGAGACCGCAAATCTGTCCGGCCAAGCCGCCGATCCCTTCTCGATTCCCGCCGCCCCCGCAGCGGGCGGGACGGCCGGCCAATGACCACCCGCCTGGTGCGCATCCAGCTGACGATCTTCGGGATCATCACGGTCCCGGCCGTCAGCGCGATGGCGATCTACGATCTGCGCGTACCGGCGGCGCTTGGCATCGGAACCTATGATGTGACCGCCGATTTCGCATCCGGCGGCGGCATCTACCCCAATGCCAACGTCACCTACCTCGGGGTGGCCGTCGGTCGGGTTACAGCCGTGGACATCGCTGACGGCCACGTCGGGGTCACCGTCGCGATGCGGCTCAACAAGGGAACTCCGCTACCCGCCGACGTCACGGCGACGGTGAACAGCGTCTCGGCGATCGGTGAGCAGTACGTGGATCTGGTTCCCGGCTCCGATGCGAACGTCAAGGTATTGCGCGACGGCGCACGGATTCCGCGCAGCCACACTGCCGGTGGTGATATCGCCACCCTGTTGCGACAGGCCGATGCGTTGGTGGCGAGTGTGGGCGACACGCGTCTGCAGAGCCTGCTCGCGGAGGCGTTCAAGGCATTCGACGGGTCGGGCCCCGATCTGGCGAGGCTCATTCAAGCGGCGCAACGGTTGATCCAAGAGGCCAACGCGAACTGGTCACAGACCGCCGACTTGCTCGACAGGCTGGGGCCGTTTTTGGACGCCCAGATTCGCAGCGGCCCGAGTATCAGCAGTCTGGCCAACGGGTTGGCGCGCTTTACCACCGAACTCCACACGGCCGACACGCAATTGCGAGCCGTGCTACATAGCGCGCCGGCTACCGCCGACACGGCGACGGCGACATTCGACGGCATTCGCCCGACGTTTCCGGTGCTCGCCGCCAGCCTGGCCAACATCGGGAGAGTGGGGGTGATCTACCACAAGTCTGTCGAGCAGGTGCTCGTCATCATGCCTGCCACGCTTGCGGCCATGCTCACGGTCGGCGGTGGCGAGCCCCCGGAGGAGGGCGGCAAGGTCGACTTCAAGCTCTCTCTTGATCCACCGCCCTGCCTGACCGGTTTCCTGCCCCCACCGCTGACACGGTCACCGGCCGAAGTCAAACCACAAGAGATTCCCCGAGACTTGTATTGCAAAGTGCCGCAGAATGATCCCAGCGCGGTGCGCGGCGCCCGCAACTATCCGTGCCAGGAATACCCCGGCAAACGGGCCCCGACGGTAGCGTTGTGCAGGGATCCGCGGGGTTATGTTCCACTGGGAAACAATCCGTGGCGAGGTCCGCCGGTGCCACCCGGCACGCCGGTGACCAATCCCCGAAACATCGTTCCGCCCAACAACTATCCGATGATCCCGCCCCAGTCCGACCCCGATCCCGGTCGGCCCTACCCGCCGGGCGCCGTCCCGCCGGGACAGGTGCCCGGCCCGCCGCCGGACTGGCACCATCCGCTTCCCCAACAGCCGCCGCCCGTCGACGGGCCGCCCCCACCACCGTTTACCGCCTGGATTCCACCGGGTCCCTTCACGCCGCCGGACCAACCCGATTCGTCGGCGCCGCCGCCGCGTCCACCGCCCGCCGCGCTCGGCGGATTCACCACGTATGACCCGCGTACCGGATCGTTCGTCACGCCGCAAGGCGAGGCGGGCACGTTGGCGGTCACGCCTAACCTGCCGCCCGCCGAGACGTGGGTGGACCTGATGCTCGACCCTCGCCCCGAGTAGTCAAAAGAGGAGCAACTCATGCCGGTTGGCACTGCCGGCGGTCGCCGCAGCGACGTCTGCTCGACCGACGGCACTCGGCTGTCCGTATACACATTCGGCCCCGACGATGGTCCGCCGATGATCCTGGTGCACGGTTTCGGTGCCGGCTCGGGCATCTGGCGTGAGCAGATCCGCGACCTGGGTCGCGAGTTTCGCGTGATCACGTACGACCAGCGCGGTCACGGCGCAAGCGATGTGCCACAGCGGCATAACTACGGCCTGGCGGCGGGGGCCGATGATCTGAATGCGGTGCTGCACGCGACACTGCGACCTGGGGAAAGGGCGGTGATCGCGGGGCATTCCTTGGGCGGCAGCACGGTCATGGCCTGGGCAGGCCGCCACCGCGAAAGCGCGGAGACCTCCGCGGCGGCGCTGGTGCTGATCAACACCTGTGCGGGCAGGTTCATGAAGACGTTCAAAGTTGCCTGGGTTCAACGACTGTGGTCGGCCGTGATGCCCGCCTTCGCGGATGCGACCATGCGGCCACTTACCGCGGCCTCGGTCGCCCAGCTGACCGGATGGATTTTCAACAGCCGCCCGCTGATGCGGCTGATCAACTTGATCGCCGATCCTGCTCTGGTCGCGGCCGGCGAAGTCTACGCGGCCGCACCGCCTCGAGGCATGGCCCGACAGGCGCGCGCGATCATCAGCGAAATCGGCTGGCAGCGAATCGGACTCGAGGACATATCGGTGCCCGTACTGGTCGTGGCCGGCCGTCGAGACCGAATTTTGGCTCGTGATCACGCGGACTGGATCGCGAGGGTGGCTCCCAACAACATCGGCTTGGTGCAGGTTGACAGCGGCCACCTGTCCATATTGTCGCGGCCCGCGGAGGTCAATGCGCAACTGCGTGCGCTGTGCGAGGCCGAGCAGCTGCGGCGCCGCTGCTGCGTCGGCGAGGTCGAGGCCTCAGTCGAGCGCGATTCCTAGTTGGCCGGCCAACGTGCGTACCATGTGTTGCACCCCGATTTCGTTGCGGCCGATGAGCATATGGTTGTGCTGCCCGTGCCGCACGCCTTCCCCGCACTGCGGGAGCATGGCGAAGTCCTCGTCCCGAACGGCCGCGTGGACCTGGTTGTACACGTCGTCGTAGAACGACCGCATGTTGTCGTCGGTTGCCGGGTAGCGGGCCATCCAGCTGTGGCGGACGGTGCACCGCGTCGGTGAGCCGGCGGGCAGCATGTCGATGATCTCGACGCCGACCTGGCTGTTGGCCAGGATGAGATTGGGATAGATCCAGTAGATGAGCCCCATCTGATCCTTCGGATCCCAGCTACCTTCGGGATTACCGACCAATTGGTCGATCCAGTTGAAGGGAAAGCCGATTCGATGGTGCGGCCCGAATTCGTCATAGACGTGCGTGTTGGCGACGGTGTTCTGGCCGATGAGGCTCTGCCCGTGCACGAATGGGAAGTGGTACCCCTCGGCGAAAGCCTCCAGGGCGCCTTTCCAGCTGACCTCGGACTCGAACTCGCGCTCGTCGTGATAGCCGTATTCGCGGTAGTTCCATTGTTCGAGTTCGGGGGCGAAATCGCCGAGATGCGCGTCGACGTCGATGGGGTAGCCGGCCGTCAACACCGCCCAGACAAAGCCGTACCGTTCCTCGTTGGGTAACTCGACCAGGCCGTACTCGCCGTTCTCGATGCCGGTGAAGCCGTCCCGGCCGGGAACGCGCACCAATTCACCTGCGCTGCTGTAGTTCCAGGCGTGATAGGGGCAAACGAAACGGCGGGCGTTCCCGGACCCGCAGGCAGGCTTTGCCCCGCGGTGTCGGCAGTAGTTGAGAAAAACATGGGCGCGCCCGTCGCCGTCGCGGGTGACCAGCAGCGAGTCGCCGAGCACTGAACGCACCACGAAATCGTGATTGCCGGCGATTTGCGCGCTGGGCACGATTGCCAGTGGAGTACGACGAAGAATCGCCGACTCCTCGATCTCGGTGAGCTTCGGATCGCTGTAGTAGTTCAGCGGCACACGCAGCACGTCGTCGGCCATATCGGTGGTCTTGTCGAGCACCAGACGCAAGGCGCGTTCGGTGAGTGCCCGGGTCAGGGAGCCTTGATCTAGCGCCTGCGGATCAGCGGTCATCGTAAATTCCTTTCAGCCGAATTCCGCACGGACCAGGCTGATCATACACACATCGATATGTGTACGACCAGCAGCCGACCGGCTAGCGGCAGCCGCGATGCTCGACCGCCGCCCCCACCTGGCGGCGGAGATAGCCTCGCAACTTTTTGCCCTTGCGGGGCGGCCGACCGGGGTCGACGACGAAGGACTGCAGGATACGCAGCATGTGTTCGCCGAGCTCGTCGAGATCGTTTTGGGAGAACCCGTGCTGTTCCCAGTCCACGTCGAATCTGTTCATCATCGAATGAGCAAGGGCGATCGACTTATCCGAGGTCACCGACGCGGTGAACGAACCGGTGCGATCGGCCGTGAGCAGTAGCCGAACGTATCTGTCCTCGGGCAGCCATTCAAGCGTCGTCGCCATCGCCTCGACCACCGCATCGGCGG
The DNA here is from genome assembly GCF_035617725.1 of Mycobacterium sp. 94-17. Lineage (NCBI taxonomy): Bacteria > Bacillati > Actinomycetota > Actinomycetes > Mycobacteriales > Mycobacteriaceae > Mycobacterium > Mycobacterium sp. 94-17. Next base: position 144,954 of record NZ_JAPIYN010000007.1, on the reverse strand, counting down.
GATCACCGATACCCAAGAGGTGTTTGGCGAGTCGATCCAGGAATCCCGATGCCGAGTCCATCGCCGCCGCGAACAGCAGGTCTTCGGTACTGGGGAAATATCGGTACACCGTTTGGCGAGTCACACCTACAGCCCGGGCAATTTCCGCAATGCCGATGTCCGCTCCCCGGATGTCGATCGCGGTTTTTGCCGCGCTCAGGATCCGGCCCTTCGCCTCTTCGTCGCTTGCGGGCGTGGCGCCACCCCATCCACGGGTGCGCATCAACGTCCGGCTTGGCCGCCGGCGGCGTTTGCTATCACGTAAGGCAGGATACTGGCCTGCCCGGCCCCTTGTTCCTCGGATTGTCCGGCGCTACATTCCGATATATGTGTATGGTCTCGGCGGGTCGCCGAACATGAAGGTGTGCACCGATGAGTTCGCCCGTCTCAGCCGCTACATTCCGGTCAACTGCGACGGCAACCCCGTTGTCACAATCACGAACCCGCTGCATCTATCGAATTGGACGCTGCCTGTGGTCGAGTGGTTTTGGATCATCAGCGCCGCGGTGTGTCTGGCGCACGCGATCCGCTGGTACCGCCGCCGTCGTGATGCGTCGAACGTGGTCGTTTGGTGCACCGGCATCACGGCGCTGCTGCTGATCGAGCCGACCTCCTATTTTCCGCAGTGGTTCGGACTGGAGCAGAAGCTCGGTTTGACGTTCGTGCACAACCAGTTCACGATCAACTTCCTCTACAACCGCATTCCGCTCTACATCATCGCGTGTTACCCGCTATTCCTGTACATCTCCTACGTTCTGGTGCAGCGCACCGGAATTTTCCAGCGCTACACCCCTTTCGTCGGCGCGCTGTCGGTGGCGATGGTCTACCACTTCTTGTGGGAGATCGTGGATCCGCTTGGTGCTCAGTGGCTTTGGTGGGTGTGGAACACCAAGCTGTCGACCTCGCAGCCGGCGTTGGGCGTGGTTCCGCTGCTCAACATTCAGGTGTTCACCATCACCATGCCGTTCGGCGTCACGCTCGCCGCGCTGCTGCTGTGCAGGGTGCCGCACCGTGGCGGCTGGTACATCGTTCGTGACGTCGCCGTCAACAGCGTCGCGGTGTGGCCGATCATCTTCATTTCCGCGGTGCCCTCGACAGTCGCCGACCTCATGGGTGCACCGCTTGGCGTCGCTCGCGCGGTGCAGTGCTGGGGATGGGTGGCATTGGCTGTCGTCGTCGGCGCGTGGGCCTATGTCGGCGCGTTGCGCGCGCGCCGCAGCGACGCCTCGCTGGTGCCTGACGACGTTCGCTCCGACCGGTTGGCGCTGCGGTGGGTGGTCGTCTATTTCGCTATCACGCTGGCTTTTTGGATGGCCGCTATGCCCGGCTACTTCTCGGCGACCAATGGGGTGGCGGCCAACGGCGGCCAACTCGGTTCGCTTCCGTACGCGATCTTCGCCTACCTGGGTTCAATCATCCTGGTGTGGGCAAGCTATGCCGCGACGATCAAACGCCCCGAACCGACGCAAAATCCGGTGCTGGCTCCTGCATGAGGCGAACCGCTGCAGCAACGCATATTACGTTGTGCTGTCAGCGCTTTCGGCGGCAACTCGCTTGGCCCAGCGGTAGTCGGCCTTTCCGGACGGCGATCGTTCGATCTTGGAGGCCCGCAGGATCGCCTTCGGCAATTTATACCGGGCGACGTGACGAGCACACGCTTCGATGAGATCGTCGTCGCACGGCTGCGTTCCGTCGACGAGTTGGACGATGGCAACGACCTCGTTGCCCCAGCGGACGGATGGACGCCCGACAACCACGACGTCGTAGACATCCGGATGGGTGGCGAGCGCGCGCTCGACCTCTTCGGCGAAGATCTTCTCGCCGCCGGAGTTGATCGTGATCGCGTCGCGGCCCAGCAACTCGATTCGGCCGTCAGCGAGCAGGCGCGCCCGATCACCGGGGACGGACCAGCGCACCCCGTCGATGACGGGGAAGGTCCGCGCGGTTTTTTCGGCGTCGCCGAAGTATCCCAACGGGATCCGGTCGCGGCGCGCGAGCCATCCGTCACCCTCGCCGGGGCCAAGTATATGGGTGAAATCTGCTGAGATAACGGCGGTCTCGGAGCCAGGATTGAAGGTTGCAACCTCGACCTGGGCGCCCTTGGTTGACATCGAGTTCATTTGCAGGCCCGATTCGGAGGCGCCCGCAGTGTCGATAATGAGCAGGTTGGGCAGGATCGCCATGAAGCGCGATCGCACGCCTTCGGTCAGGACCGCGCCGCCGTTGCTGATCGAAACCAGACCGGACAGGTCGTAGTCGCCGCGCTCGAGTTCGTCGATGAGTGGACGAGCGATCGCATCGCCGACGACGGGAATGCTCACCACGCGCTCGCGCTCGGCGAGTCGCAGTATTTGATCGGGACGCATGCTCTCGACGTCGTCGGGTAGCGCCACCCAACCGCCCATTGTCCATATCGTGAACGCGCCCCATTGCGCGGCGCCGTGCATCAGCGGGGGAATGAGCAGCACCGACGTCGTGCCGGCCGCCTGTGCGGCCCGGTCGACCAGCTCATGGTAGGACCCGTACGGTTCGTCGGAGCCGAAGGGGCGCCCTCCCATGGAAGAGACGAAAACATCGTGCTGGCGCCACTGCACGCCTTTAGGCATACCGGTGGTGCCGCCGGTGTACAGCAGGAACACATCGTCGCCGCGGGGCTCGGGCATTCCGGCGGCCGGTGGGGCGGTGTCGATGATCGACTCGTAGTCGACGGCGCCCGGCAGCAGCGGGTTATCGGTGTGATCGGCGACCTGGATCAGGGTTTCGAGCGCGGGCAGCGCGTCGCGGAGCGCGGCCACCCGTGGCGCGAACTCCGCGTGGTACACCAGGCCCGTTGCCCGCGAATTCTCCAGTAGATACAGAAGCTCCGATTCGACATAGCGGTAGTTGACGTTGAACGGCGCCACCCGTGCCCGGTAGGCGCCGATCATCGACTCCAGGTACTCGTTGCCGTTGCGCAGATAGAGACCGAGATGATCCTGTCCGGATTCGTGCGGGGCCAACCGATTCCGTTCGGTGTGGCACCCCAGACCACGCGACGCCAGGTAGTGGGCGACGCCGTCGATACGCCTGTCGAACTCGGCGAAGGTGAAATGGCGGTCGCGCCAGATCAAAGCGCGCTGGTCGGGAATGGCCTGTGCGATCGTGTGAAACACCGTCGAGAGATTGAACTCGGTGGCATCTCCGCTTTCGGTCACGCTTTGCCTCCCGGTGTTAGGCCGACGCTAGGGCATACAGAGTGTAGCAACTGTATGGCGAGGTCAGCGTACGGCCTGCCCGGCTCGGGTCGGCGTGTAGACCACCGGCATCGCTTCGAGTCCGACGACGTTATTGGACGGCCGCAGCGACAAATCGGCGCCATCGGCGAGCCGCAGATCAGGTAGCCGCCGCAGCACACGGCTGATCATCGCGGACAGTTCCGCGCGGGCGAGCTGATTGCCGAGACAGAAGTGCGGCCCGAATCCAAATGCCAAGTGATTGTTCGGCTGCCGGTCGATCCGGAAACTATCCGGATCGTCGAAGACGGATTCATCGAAGTTTGCCGATTCGTACAGCAGGATGATCTTTTCGCCCCGCCGCAGTGGCGTTCCGTGTACCTCGGCGTCGGCGGTCAGTGTGCGGCACATGGTCTTGGCGGGAGAGGTCCAGCGCAGCATCTCCTCGACCGCTGTGCTGAGCAGCTCCGGGGCTTTCCGCAGGGCGTGCCACTGCTCGGGATGACGCACCAGTTCGGCCACGCCGCCGCTGAGAGTGTGCCGGGTGGTCTCGTCGCCGCCGATCAGGATCAGCAGTGTCTCCATGACGATCTCCTCGTCTTCGAGACGCTGCCCGTCGATCTCTGCATGCACCAGGTTGCTGATCAGATCGTCGCCGGGAACCCTGCGACGTTGAGCGATCGCCTCGGTGCAATAGTCGCTGAACGATGCGAAATCTGTTATCAGCGACTTGATTTCGGCCTCGGTCAAATGGGAACCCACCGACATGAAGCCGTCCGACCAGCGCAGCAGCATCTCGCGATCGTCGGGCAGAACGCCGAGTATGTCGCCAATCACGATCATCGGCAGCGGTGCGGCGATGTCACGGACGAAGTCGCACTGGCCCAGCTCGCACACGGAATCGATGAGCTGGTCGCAGATATCGCCAATCGGCGTCGTGAGCCCGTGTACACCCCGGCGGGTAAAGGCCTTGTTGACCAGCTTGCGCCGCAGCAGGTGGTCGGGATCGTCCATATCGACCAGATAGGACATCGGCGGATAGTCCGGTCTGGCTCCGCCGGCGTTGGAAAACAAGGCGGGATCTCGACCGGCACTCAAGATCGCCTGATAGGTCGAGAATGCGGCCATGCCGTTGCGATCCCGAAACACGGGCTGGTTGTGCCGCATCCACCGATAAACGCGACGCGATTCGGGGCTGGCGTAGAAGGTGCCGTCGGTCAGGTCGACATCGGGAACTTCGGTGATCATTCAGTCCTCCGGTTCAGCGGTGGTCATGCGGCTCCGACGCAGCGCCGCGCTCATGTAGGCCGCGCCGCGGCACCGTCGGGCACATGGCCGCAGGAGAAGGTGTCGGCCCGCCCGAAATAGTAGTCGGTGAGCGGAGAGCGGCGGGCGAATCGGCGTGCGTCCGTCATCGTCTGGGGCCGGTAGAACAGTGCCTCGCCCTACCAAGGCAACGAACCTCGCCCTTGACAAAACATAATTCATAAATTGTATGGTGTGAAGATGAGTTTGGCGGACGGTCACACCGAGTCCAACAGCAGGATCGACGCTGTCCCGATCGTCGGTGCCGGCCTCGCCACCATGGGACTGGCGCACCTCGTTCGGCCGGCGATGTTCGATTCGATAGTGGCGCCGGCGTTCCCACGCAATACCCGCCGACACATCTACGTCAACGGCAGCATCGAGACGCTGCTGGGGGCCGGCCTCGTCCCGCGGGCCAGCCGCCGTATAGCGACTGTCGGACTGGCGGGCTACGTGGCCTATGTGGCAGCCAACGCGGTACGGAACCGATGACCCCGGAGCCGCCCGATCCTCCGACGGGCACACTGACCAAGTCGGATGTCGACCCGGCGCTGCGCCGTCCGCTGCTGCCGCATAGCTATCACCTCGACCGTGGGCTGCGCCCGCAGCGGGCGTTGATGAAACTTGCCGGGCTGGCCCGGCGGCCACAGGGTGTAGAAGTGGCCACCGTGAATCCTTATGTCACCGTGCGCATACACCGACCTGCGACGCTCCGGGAGGATGCACCCGCGATGCTGTGGGTGCACGGCGGGGGGTATGTGGTGGGTACCGCACGGTTGGACGAACTGTTTTGCCGCCGCCTGGCGCACCACGTCGACGCGGTCGTCGTTGCCGTCGAGTACCGACTTGCGCCCGACTATCCCTACCCCGTCCCTTTGGAGGACTGCTACGCCGCACTGACCTGGCTAGCACGTCAGCCGTGGGTCGATCCCAGCCGGATTGCCCTCGGCGGGGCGAGCGCCGGGGGAGGGCTCGCGGCGGCGCTGGCCATTCTCGCCAGGGACCGCGGGGAGGTGGCACCCGTGCTGCAGATGCTGGTCTATCCCATGCTGGACGACCGGACGGGATCGCGGCCGGACCGGCTGAACGGCCGTCTCATCTGGAACGGCGCGGACAACCAACGGGCGTGGGGTTGGTACCTCGGTGACGCCGACCGAAGCGTCGCGGTGCCCGCGCGGGCAACCGACCTGTCCGGGCTGGCGCCGGCGTGGCTGGGTGCCGCGACGCTGGATCTGTTCTATGAGGAGAACGTCGCCTATGGTCGAGCGCTTCACGAGGCAGGCACACCCTGCCATCTGGAAGTGGTCGAACGCGCCTACCACGGATTCGACATGGCGGCGCCCGATGCGCCGGTGTCGATCGCATTCTTCGCCAGTGAATGCCGGCACTTGCGTGCCGCGCTGGGGACCGAACGGCGAGCCGCCGCCCAGGCGATCTGAGCACGTCACTCGACGTCCGTCAGGCAAGGAGAACGGGAATGAATCGTGTCAATGGCAAGGTCGCTCTGGTCACCGGCGCCGCTCGGGGGCAGGGGCGCAGTCATGCCGTCCATCTGGCCGACGAGGGCGCCGACATCATCGCGCTGGACATCTGCGCGGACATCGCCACCAACAACTACCCGTTGGGCACCACCGCCGACTTGAACGAGACCGTCGAGCTCGTCGAGAAATCCGGACAACGCTGCCTGTCCGGCGTCATCGACGTGCGCGACCGCGTCGGGCTGAAAGAATTTGTGGCCCGCTCGGTTTCCGATCTCGGCAGGCTCGACATCGTCGCCGCCAATGCCGGGATCGCGCCGCTCGGAGCCGACGTTCCGATGGAGGGCTTCATCGACGTCTTCGACGTAAATTTTGTCGGCGTGGTCAACACGGTGCACGTGGCTGTGCCCCACCTGGTCGACGGCGGGTCGGTGATCATCACGGGCTCGGTCGCCGGGCTGGTTCCGCAGAACGGGCTGGCGATGGGCGGCGGCCTGCCGGGTCCCGGCGGCGCAGGATATGGGTTGTCCAAGAAGATGATTCGTGAGTACACGGCCTCATTGGCACTCGCGTTGGGGCCTCAGCGGATACGCGTCAACGCGATTCATCCCACCAATGTCGACACCGACATGCTGCACAACGACGCCATCTATCGGACATATCGTCCGGACCTGCCCAACCCGACTCGGGCGGATGCCGAAGAAGCGTTCCCGTTCCTGCAAGCGATCCCGACGCCCTATGTCCACGCCGCCGACATTTCGCACGCGGTCGTCTACCTGGCCTCGGACGAGTCGCGATTCGTGACGGGCCAGCAGCTATTCGTCGACGGCGGCGCCGCGCTGAAGCTGGGTCTGTAGATCGAAAATCTTTAAGCAAATTAAGCGACAATACATAAACGAAAGCGCGTATGGTCGACCTATGAAACACGAGCCCCTTGACGCCGTTGTTGTGGGAGCCGGATTTTCGGGCATCGGTGCGGCGATCGAACTGAAAAGCCTCGGCTACCGCAACATCGTTGTCGTCGAACGTGAGGACGATCTCGGCGGGACCTGGCATGTCAACCGCTACCCGGGTGCCGCCGTCGACATCATGTCCACGGCCTACCAGTATCACTTCGAGCCCAACCCGCGGTGGTCGCGGCTGTACGCGAACGGCCCCGAGCTCAAGCAGTATGCCGACCACGTCGCGGACAAGTACGACATCCGCCGTCACGTCCGCCTCAACACCTCCGTACAGGGTGCGGTGTGGGATGAAGATGACCAGGTTTGGCGCGTCTCGCTGTCGGATGACGAAACCCTTATCACCCGATTCCTGATCAACGCCAGCGGGTTCCTTTCGCAGCGGCACTATCCAGATATCCCGGGCCTGGACTCATTCGAGGGCGAGATCGTCCACACCACCTGGTGGGATAAGGCCAACGATTTCACCGGCCGTCGGATCGGGGTGATCGGCACCGGCGCCACCGCCGTCCAGCTATTGCCCGAGTTGGCCAAAGTGGTCGACCACATGACGGTCTACCAGCGCACCCCGATCTGGGTCACGCCGAAGATGGATGCGGCGCTGCCCGATTCGGTGCAACGCCTTTTCGCCAGAATGCCGGCGACGCACCGGTTTTTGTCATTGCTCACCACCCTGCTCTACGACTTCTGTCTAAACACCGGCATCTTGAACTATCGGCGGTATAGAACGCTCACGAGGTTCGTCGAGATCCAGTGTCGGGGCATGATGTTGCTTACGGTGCGGGATCGCGCGACGCGGCGGAAGCTCACGCCCGACTACTCACTCGGATGCAAGCGTCCTGCCGTGTCGAATGTCTACTACAAGACGTTCGGCCGGTCCAACGTCGCCCTCGAGACCAGCGGCATCGAGCGGATCGAACCCGACGGCATCGTGTCCCGCGACGGGAAGAAGACGCCGATCGACACGCTGGTGCTCGCGACGGGTTTCAACGTCTGGGACCACAACTTTCCGGCATTCGAGACGATCGGCCGGGACGGCGTCGACTTGGGCAAGTGGTGGATCGACCAGAGATACGCATCCTACCAAGGCATTACGGTGCCGAACTTCCCCAACTACATCGCGATGACGAGTCCGTGGGCGTTCACCGGCCTGTCCTTCTTCAACACCATCACCGTCCAGATGGCACACATCGGGAGGGTGCTCGGTGAGGTCCGCAAGCGTGGTGCGTCGACGTTCGAGGTCACCGACGAGGCATGCCAGGGCTTCGCGAATCGGATGCGTGCCAGGATGGGCGACACGGTGCTGTACTCGGGGCGCTGCGACACGGCGAACAGCTACTACTTCAACAACGACGGCGAGGCCGCGTGGTTCCGCCCGACGTCGCGCCAAAACGCCATTCGGGAGCAGAAGACCTTCCCGATCAGTGACTACAAGATCGCCTGATCCTCAGCCGCTATCGTGGTTGAGGTAGTCCAGGATCGCGTCGCACACAGCGGCGGGTTGATCGAGCTCCGAGAAGTGGCCGGCGCCGGGAATGATGGCCACCCGGCTACCGGGTGGCAGCGCGTTGGCCACTGTCTCGGCGTTCTCGACCTGCAGGGCTCCGTCGACGTCGCCATGGATCACCAGCATGGGGTGGCAGGGCAGGCTGAAGCGGAGCCGGTGCAGGCCCTCATAGCGTTGACGCAAGCGGCCCTACCGAACCGGGCACATCGCCTCGCCGCAACCTCGTCGGCGAGATGCATGGCGGCCGCGCCCGCGCAACTGGACCGCCCGGCGGACGTCGGCCGGCTCACTCTGGCCTACCTTGACGACCTTCCTGAGCGGACGCGTGACATATTAGAAAAGATGCATGCTCTAGCTAGCGCGAGGGCATGTTGGGCTGCGACGTGTGGATAGGATGCCGCGAACTATGAGGACAGACGACGACAGCTGGGATATCACCGAAAGCGTTGGTGGTACGGCAATTCAGGTGGCAATGGGCCGGATGGCCGAATCCGCCTCGGCGAATCCGCTGTTTCATGATCCGCATGCCCAGTACTTCGTGGAACAGGCGCTCGAGCGGGGGTGGCTGCCGCCGTTCAGCGAAGAGGTACTTGCGCAATTGGAGTCGAATGACCCACTAGCGCTCGAGCGGCTGCGCGCGATGGGCGATTACACCGCGGTGCGCACCCGATACTTCGATGATTTCTTCACCTCGGCCAGTTCTGACGGGATTGATCAGGCGGTGATTCTGGCCGCCGGCCTTGATGCCCGTGCCTGGCGCCTTGACTGGGCGCACGGTTCTACGGTGTACGAGATTGATCAGCCGGGGGTGCTCGCGTTCAAGACCCATGCCCTGCAGGCGCGAGATGTCCAACCCGCGAGCCGGTACGTTCCGGTGGGCGTCGATTTGAGACGAGACTGGCCAAGTGCATTGCGGGCGAATGGTTTTGATCTGTCCCGCCCGACCGCGTGGTTGGCGGAGGGACTGCTCCCGTACTTACCCGCCGCAGCCCAGGACCGGCTTTTCCATGATGTGACGGGACTCAGCGCCGCCGGCAGCCGGATCGCCGTGGAAGCCTTTGGCAACGATTTCTACAAACAGGAGTCGGTTGAGAAGCGGACGGCCGAACTCGGCGGTTTTGGCTGCGCCGGGCCAGCGGTCGGTTCCCATGTCACTCAGACTCAAGAGTTGTTCTATCTCGAAGAGCATGCCGATGTCGCCGAATGGCTCGACGACTGTGGTTGGCAGACAACGACTGTCGATGCCCTCACGATGATGGCGCGCTATGGCCGCCTACCGAGCGATGAAGTCAAGGACGCGGTGATCAAGAGCGTCTTCGTGGAAGCGCAACGCTAATGCCGAGGCCGGATCACGAGGTGGTGATCATCGGTCTCGGAAGCGGTAGCATCGCCGCAGCCCGAGAACTCCTGCGGCGCGGCATCAGCGATTTCGTCATTCTGGAGCGTGGCTCGGATTTCGGTGGCACGTGGCGCGATAACCACTACCCGGGGCTGGCTGTCGTTCCTAGCCCGGCTACACCGCCGCCAAATGGGGAGTCCGCGGCCTGGCGAAGACCGCGGCGGTGGAAGTCGCGTCCCGCGGCATCCGGGTGAATTCCATTCACCCCGGCCATATTCGGACGCCGATGACCGACTGGCTGCCGGACGACATGTTCAATATCCCGCTGGGCCGCGCCGCCGATCCGCGGGAGGTGTCGGAGTTCGTGGTGTTCCTCGCGGGCGACAAATTTAGCTATGCCACCGAACCGAGCTCATTGTCGACGGCGGGGTGACGGCAGCGGTGCCGCACAGCGATAATCTGCTGGGGATGGACGTCCAGACTCCCGAGGGATCACCCGAGATCCCGTGTTAGGAACCCGCGCCGCCGACCTGCAGCTCGCGGAGCGCGGCCAGTGCCCGGACCATTTTTGGATACTCGATCACCGGCCCCATCCAGCGCTGCAGATAGCGGCGCAGTTCCGTGCCGTTGCGCGGTGGCTCACCGGGGTCGGCCAGTAGCGACTGCATTGTGCGGAGCAGGAACTCCGCCAGCTCACCGAGGTCGGCCTCGCTGTACGCGTGCGCCGGCCAGTCCACGTGGAGCCGGTGCAGCATGGACCGTGCGAACGCCTTCGATGTCTCCGAGATAAAGACGCCAGACTTGCTGAAATCGGACCGATTCTGTAGCTGTGAGCCCAACTGCGGATCGTCGGCCAGCGTCTCCACGGCGAACGCCACCCCCTCGACCAACGCGTGAACCGGATCAGTAGTGCTGCTCAAGTGCGAGACCATATTGTCGAGCAGGCCGTCGGCCGATCGAATCGCGCATGCGACGAGCAGGTTCTCGCTGCTGGAGAAGTAGCGATACACCGTCGGGCGGGTCACCCCGAGTTGGCGGGCCACATCGGCGATCCGCGGCGCGGATCCCTTTTGAGTTGCCAGCTTTTCGGCGGCATCGAGAATCCGCTCGATGGCCTCCTCATCGGAGGCGGGCGCATTGCCGGACCACCCGTGGCTACGCATGCGGCGCGCGCTCGGTCATCCGCCGAGCATATCGTCGCCGGGCGCCGCCACCGGGCATCTACTCGCTTCGCGGAGGCGCCGTGCCGAACAGGGCGCCACTGAGCGCCGCGGTCAGCAACTCGAAGGCCGGGTCGATGCGCGGTTCGGACAGTCCGAAACTCATCAGCCCAACGCCGATGACGGCGCCCATGAGTGCGACGGTCAGGTCCCGCTCGCGCACCTCGGCGTCGATCTCGCCCGCTGCCCGGGCGTCGCCGAACATGCCCTGCAGCACGGCGGTGAATTCGGTGCTGCGCTCGGCGAGGAGCGGCACGAGATCGGGATGGCGGCGCATCTCCACGGGAAGCGACGCGAGAAACGGCACCAACGCGGGGCTGCGCGCGTACACGCGGGCCGAGGCGGCGAACACCGCGCGCAGACGGTCCGCGAACGAGTCGGCGCTGCCGATGGCCGTGGTGAATTCGACGAGCAGCTCGTCCTGGGCAGAGGCGTAGGCGGCTTGGTACAGCTGCTGCTTGGACGAGAAGTATTGGTAGACGGCCGACGGTGCGATGGTGGCCGCCGCGGCGACGTCGGCAATTCGGGCGCCGTCGTAACCGCGAAGGCCGAACTCCGATTGGGCGGCGGCGACGATCCGCGCAGCTGTCTGCGGGCCGAAACGGCCCGGCGTGCGCCCGCCGGTGCCGCCTGCGGAACGGCGCCGCCGCGGGCGGCGCACGGCGTCGTCTTCTCGGGCAAGCCCTTCGGCGCTCACATCGCTCAACCTAGTCCCTTGCCAGGTAGAAGCACCGCTGATATAAACAACAGAATAGCCTGTTGATTATTGGGAACGCAGTCGAGGAGTTGTAGATGCCTGAAGGCGGCCACGTCGTGGTGATCGGCGGCAGCATCGGCGGTCTGTGTGCGGCGCGGGCATTGCAGAGCCGCTTCGAGCGCATCACGATCCTCGAGCAGGACGTCATCCCCACCGAACCGGCCGGGCGCCGCGGCACCCCGCAGGCCTGGCACAACCACTTTCTGCTCGCCGCCGGACGAGAGGCCATCGAGAAGCTGTTCCCCGGCTACCTCGACCGCCTGCTGGCCAACGGTGGCGCGGTGCTCGACCCTGCGTATGACGCGGTCAACTGCTTGATCGACGGCTGGGCGCCGCGCTCGCGCGGCAACTCCACCATGACGTTCGCGTCGCGGCTGGCGATCGAATCGACAATCCGGGAGTTCGTCGCCGACGATCCGGGAATCACGTTCATCGAGCAGGCCCGCGTGCAGAATCTGACTACGCGCCCCGGCACGGACGGGCGGCCGGTGATCACCGGGGTCGAGTACCGCGACGAGCAGGGCCAGATCCATTCGCTCGAGGCCGAATTCGTCGTCGACACCGCGGGCCGCGGCAGCAAAGCCGGCTCCTGGATGAGCGAATGGGGTCAGGAACCCGAGCTTCAGACACTCGACGCGAAGGTCAGCTACTCCTCGCGCTGGTACCGCTGGCCCGAAGGTGACGACAATCCGTGGTGGCGGTGGTTGACGACATTCCCGGATCCCAATCCGCACGCCCCCGAACAGCATCAGTACCTGTGCTCGATCAACACGATCGAAAACGACTGCTTCATCGCGGTGATGGGTTCGTGGGGTCTGGACATGCCCACCGATGTGGAGTCCTACGAGGCCGCGGCGCGGCAGACCCGCACCCGCGAATTCGCCCGCATGCTCGACGCATCCAAACCCATCACTGACGTCCACCACACCCGCTCGACCCGCAACGTCTGGCGCCGTTTCGACCAACTGTCCCGTCCGCCGCGCGGCTTCATCGCCCTGGGCGACAGCGTGTGCGCCTTCAATCCGATTTACGCCCAAGGGATGTCGTGCGCGGCCGTCGGCGCCGTAATTCTGCGTGAACTGTCCACGCAGACCGACCCGCTGGCCGAGGGTTTCCCGAAGGCCTTCTACGCCGAACAGGCCAAGTTCCTCAAAGGCGCCTGGGCGCTGGCGCTGACCCGCGACGGGGCGTACGCCCACGCGACCGGCACTGAAGCGCTGCCCGACGGCATCCGCCGCAGACTGCTGCGCAAGGCCACCTGGCCGGTGTTCCAGTTCGTCGCGCTGGCAAGCTTCGAAGACCAGGTCATCGGCGACCACTTCAACCGGGTCTTCAACCTGCAGGAGACCGTCCAGGACCTGGCGAAGAACCCGCGGGTGCTGGCCGGCTTGGCCTTCTACGGCGTCAAGTTGGCGTTGGGCCTGAGTAAGGTGCCGCCGCGGACCGACCCGCAACTGCCGCCCAGCGGTGCCGACCGCACGGGGGCACGCGACCTACCGCTTCGCGAGGTGCTGGCAGAACGTCGAGCGGCGGCAAGACAGAAGACCGGCGTCGTCACCGCGAGCGTGTGACATGTCCGTGTGCCTGCCCGCGTTTCGAGAGCTCGCGGCAGCGTTGACCAACGTCCACTGCGACAGCCGGCATCCGATCGTCACTTTCAACAACCCCGCGGCACTGCAGAATTGGACGATGCCGGTACTCGAGGAGGCGGTGCTGATCGGTACCTTGGTGCTGCTGTTCCACGCCATCGGCCGGTTCCGGCGCCACGGCGACAACTCCAACCTCGTCGTGTTGGTGGTCGGTCTATTCATTCCGATGGTGGTGGAGAAGGTGACCTATTTCCCCAGTGGTTCGGCCTCGAGCACTACATGGGGCTGACCTTCGTCCACAACCAGTTCACCGTTCAGCTGCTCTACGACCGGTTGCCGCTCTACATCATGGCCGTGTACTGCGATGCGATGTACATCGGATAGGCCGTCGTGCAGCGGGCGGGAATCTTCAACAAATACAGCGTCGTCGTCGGTGCGGCGTGCACCCCGTTCGCCACCAACTGCCTGTATGCGCCGTTCGATCACGTTGCGACACAGTTCTATTGGTGGGTCTGGAACAACCGGGTGCCCAGCGGGCACCCGACCATCGGCGTCGTGCCCATGCTGAGCACGCAGGTGTTCAACGTGGCGATGCCGTTCGCCTTCGCATTGTTCGCGAGGCTACTCTGCCGGCCGCCGGACCACAGACCGCTGATCATCGCGCGCAACGTCATCGTCATCGCGGTGCTCACCTGGCCGGTGACCCTGCTGGTGGTGGCCCCGAGCGTGCTGCTGTCGATGGCCGGGGTGCCGCTGGACACGGCACGTGCGGTCACCCTGTGGAGTGAACTGACCCTGCTCGCCGTGATCTCGATGGTCGCCTTCGTCGGCGCGCTGCGCGCCCGGCGGGCCGGCCCGGGCACCCTCGACATCCTCGACGCGGGCGTCGCCGACGAGCGCGCACCGCTGTGGTGCGCGGCGGCCTCGCTGGTTCTGGTCGCCGTGTTCTGGTCGGCCGCGCTGCCGGATTACCTCGCGGCGCAACATGGTCACACCGCGTCGGGGGCGCCGGTGTCGTCGCTGACCTACGCGATCGTCACCTACGCGCTTGGCGCGGCGATCGTCGTCATGACCTACGGTTGGCCGTTACGAACGGAACAGCGTGCCGTCCAGTCCGGCGATCAGGACCTCCACGGCCGCGGCCATGTCGCCGTCGGGTAGCGCGTAGCTCAGCAGTCCGATACCCATTGCGGCGCCGACAAATCCGATGAGCAGCTCGCGGTCGGGGATGTCGGGGGCGATCTCGCCGGTCTCGCGCGCGTGGGCGAACATTGCCGCCAGCGAGGTGACCAGGTTCTCGCCCGACTCTTGCAGCGCGGGCATCAGGTCGGGGTGACGGCGCAGCTCGACGGGCAGCGAGGCCAAGAACGGCGTGATCGCCGGAGCGCGTTCGTGGGCGCGTGCCGAGGCCCGCATGATCGCACTGATCCGGCCACGCAGGGTGTCCTGTGTCGCGGTCGCGTCCAGATACTCCGGTAGTAGCTGCGCCAATGCCGCTTCGAAGGCGGCCTGGTAGAGCTCACGCTTGGAGGCGAAGTATTGATAGATCGACGAGTGGGTGATCCCGGCCTCCGAGGCGATCTCGGTCATTCTCGCGCCGGAGTATCCGTGCATGCCGAACTGCTCCTGGGCCGCCTCGATGATGCGTTTGACGGTGTCCTCGGCCGTGGCGCCGGGCGGGCGGCCCCGCTGTTTGGCGCTGCCGGAACGGCGCAGTGAGGTGTTCCGCGGCGCCGGAGAGGTCATGCACAGAATTTACCTGGCGAACTCGAGTGCCCGTGTTGCGCCACGGCGGCCCATGGCGCGGTCGCGGTCCGCGGTGAAATCGCGGTCGGATGGTGGAAGGTCGGGGGACAGGGGCTTGGGCATGCTGTTGCGGCCCAGTGCCCGTCGCACGCCGAAGCGCGCCAGGCCGAGGATGACCCGGGGTTTGCGCAGTACGTCGGTGACCATCTCCTGCAGATTGAACACCCGGTTCATGTGCAGGTCGATGGCCTCGTCCTGCCAGCAGGCGTCTGCGATGAACTGGAAGACCGGCCAGGTCGTCTTGCGGATCAACCGTTTGCGCCAGCCTTCGGGTAGCGCCTCGGTGCCGGTGGCTTGCGGGTAACCGCCGTCGCGGCTGAGCGCGAGCGTCCAGGCGCCCTTCAGGAACTTGGCCTGCTCGGCGTAGAACTGGGTGGCGAACTCGGTGGCGGTAGGGTCGACGGTGTCGGCGAGGCGGCGCAGGATAATCGCCGCGGTGGCGGCGCACGTCATGCCTTGCCCGTAGATCGGGTTGAATGCGCAGACGGCGTCGCCGACCGCGAGGAACTGCCGCGGCGGCGCGGCGATCCGATCGAAGCGGCGCCACACGTTGCGCGTCGCGCGGGTGTGGTGCACGTCGGTCAGCGGCTCGGAAGCCTGCAGGATTCGGGAGAATTCGCGGGTGCGGGTCTTGCGGGCGGCGGCCTCGTAGGACGCGACATCGGTGGGCATGTCCAGGCCCCACGATCCCATCACGGCGATGAAGGAGTTGTCCTCAATGGGGAAAAACGAGCAGATGTACTGGTGTTCGTTGGGCGCGTGGGGATCTGGATCGGGAAATGTGGTCAGCCACTTGTACCAAGGCGCATCAGCCGGCCAGCGATACCATCGCGACGAGTAGCTCACCTTGGCATCGAGTGTCAATTCCTCGACCTCGCAACCAAATTCCTTCATCCACGTCGCCGCTCGGCTGCCCCGGCCCGAGGCGTCGACGACGAAGTCAGCGTGCGCGTACTGGGTCTGGCCGTCGGCGTCGCGATAGGTGACGCCGGTGACGCGGTCGCCGTCGGCGGTCAGCGATTGCACCCGAACACCGTCGACGACGGTCAGAGCGGCGTCCTCGCCGACGAATTGCCGGAGCGTGAGTTCGATCATCGGCCGCGATGCCGAGAACATCCGGAACTGGGTGCGCGATCGCGGCGCCCACCCATACAGCAGGCAGTTGGCCGCTTCGAAACCCGGGTCTATGTTGTTGCCGCCGTTGGCGACTAGGCGGTCGGTGAAGCCGGGGAAGAGGCTCTCGACGGCCTCACGGCCCGCGGTCAACAGTGAGTGGTTATGCCAGGCTTGCGGGGTGCCACGGCGCCCCTCGACCCGGTCCGGCAGGATGTCCGCCTCCAGGATCGTGACGCTGGCGAATCGAGCCTGCAACGCCCGTGCGGCGCACAGGCCTCCGATGCTGCCGCCGATGACAACGGCGCGACCACTCGTCACGGTACCTCCGTCAATTGTTGAATCGGCTGGGGCACGTGCGAGGCGCGAACACGTTGGTGGGCAACGTGACCCGGGTAGGCGGCCAGGATGACGATGGCGCTCAGTGTGACGAAGGCGATCGTGATCTGACCGGTGGGCACCGGGCGGAAGGCAAAGGTGGACAGCGTGACCATCGTGTAGCCGACGACGTGGATGCCGAGCAGCGTCCAGCCGGCCCGGTCGAGACCGATCGGGTCCTTCTTGGTGTAGAGGAACAGCGCCGCGATCGCGATGAGGTAGGCGGTACCGAGCACGAAGTGCGGGATGCCCAACCCGATCGAGATGCCGGTCGGGAAGCTGAACAGGATGCCCAAGACGTTCATCAGGAGACCGAGCGCGAGTGGTGTGATCAGCAGTGTCTTCCACGGCGTCGCCTTGACCGCGGCGATCGCCGCCGGGTCAAAGTCGTTGGCGCCCTCGCCTGATGAGCGGTTCAGGGAGCGGCGCTTCTCCCAATGCCAGACCATGAACATCATCAGCCCGGGCCACGTCAGCTGCCACCAGGCTTCCGACCACGGCCATCCGTAGAAGAACTGGAACAATGCTCGGCCCGAGATCCGCCAGTCCAGCCACACCCACCAGTCGATGCCCTTCTGCGGTCCGTTGACCTCGTAGGGAGCGTCGGTCACCACCATGATGAGCCCGACGGACAGTGCGCGCGCGAGAATCGAACGGATGCCGAAGGACTCGATGAGCTTGAAGCCGAGGAAGATCGTCACGGGATAGAACGCGACCACCACGTACAGCGGCATATCTGTGGGGTAGCCGAGCAGTTCCTTGGTCTGCACCATCACCGCGAACTCACCCTGGATGTAGCTGCGCGAGATCATCATTCCCGTGGTGAATTCCATGATCAGGCCGTAGGCCAGACAGGCCAGGTACAACACCAGGTACGTCGGACGTCCGTTGCGGTACTGCCGGATCGAATAGACAAGGATGAAAATCGTGCTGCTCAGCATGATGGCATCGAGCGCGTTCAGCTGCCAGCCGATCTCGAACGGATTGTTGAACCGCATGTGATGACGATAACACTAAAAACAACAGAACAGTCTGTTCCTTGCAAAACGGGGCCCTGCGCGGCCAGGTTCGAGACGGCGTCTGCAGCGGCGCCGGACCGCCCACCAGCGCCGATCTGTCCCTGCGCGGATTCGCCGGACGGTTCAAGGAGCGGACGCCGAGACGCTGGCCAGCACCTGATCTCGCCACTCGAGACCCTGCCGGATGCCGCCCAGGCGAGCCTCGATACCAAGATCGAAATCAGATGTGGGAAAGATAAAGAACTGGTCTTCGAGAACTGCCCGGTGGACGAACCCGGCTACCAGATTAGGTGAGACACCGTTGGTAGCGAGCAGGTCGCGGTAGAGCTTGGTCGTCACGTTGTCTACCGACGGATCGTCCATGCCGGTCGGCCGATTGCGCTCACTTTCGAAGATTCGGGTCTCGATCAGACCGGGGCACAGCACCGAGATTCCAACTCCGCTGCCGAAGATTTCGCCGCGCAGCGCAGAAGCAATCCCGACCACCGCGTGCTTGCTGGCACCGTATGCGGTGACGGTCGGGGTGTCGGTCACGCCGGCGGCGCTGGCGGTGCAGACAATGTGGCCACGGCCGCGTTCGGTCAGGGTCGGCAGGAATGCATTGACGCCGTTGACAACGCCACGGACGTTGACGTCGAAGACCCAGTCCCACACTGCAAGCGGTGTTTCCAGGACCGGGCCTGTGGGCGCCACCCCGGCGTTCAGACACACGATGTGTATGTCGCCGAATCGGTTCAGTGCCTCGTCCCGAAGCCGGGCCATGTCCGCGGGGGCTCGCACATCGCAGGCCACACCGTGGACTTTGTTGGGATCGCCCGGCCAAGCCGCCAGAGCGGATTTCAGCGCGGCCGACTCGATATCGGCCAGCACGACCGACATCCCGGAGGCCGAGAAACGGTGTGCCATGGCCAAACCGATGCCGCTGGCGCCTCCGGTAATGACGCATGCTTCATCGCGAAGTGGATCGTCGGTAGTCATCGCTTATGCTCTCCTATCGCTCAGTTGAGGGGCTCGGCGCCGGAGACGGCGGAAAGTGCCTCGACTGCCAGGCCGAGGTGCAGGTCTACGATCGGAATGTCGGACACGGGTCTCCTCGGCTTGAGGGAATATGAATCGGCTTGTCAGCCCGCGACGATGGACCGCAGGTAGTCGCACTGACTGGCGAAGAAGTCCAACGCCACCGATGAGCTCGGGGCGAACTGATCGAAACCGTGAAACGCGCCTTCGGCCACCTTCAGGCACACAGGCACTTCCGCCGCTTGCAGGCGTTCGGCATAGGTGTTGCACTCGGCAAGAAATAGATCCAGAGTTCCGACTCCGATCCACGCCGGAGCAAGACCGCGAAGGTTGAGATTCCTTGCCGGAACGGTGACTTCAGGGTCAGCCTCGCCGAGGTACCATCGCCAAGCGATCTGGTTGTCTGTTTGCGACCACATGATTCGCCTGCGCCCTGTGCGGTTGGCGCCCGAGCGGTCGTCCAATCGCGGCTGACCGAGAATCTGTGCGGCGCAGGTAAACTCGCGGGGCGAGACTCGGGCGACGGTGCGCAACCCCGGGTCGAGCTCGTCCATCCTCACGCCACGTCACCTTTTGTCCCGACTGCTGCGCCGTCGCCGACGCAGAGATAGACCTCACGCAGACTAGCCATCGGGAGCTAAGCGTATGGTCGAGACTCCTCGCACGTCAACTATCGTTCGGTATACCGCATGTAATCGACGTTGTTGGTTGCGATCTCGCCCGCGGAAAGCACTAACACCTCGTGATTGGCGCGAACGAGGACAATACAGAATCGACGAAAATGTATTGTCAGTTTACGCACCCGGGATGAGGACGTGATGATGTCGGCCAGCTTGATCGTGTTCAACAATCCACTTGAACTGGGCTGGCAGAACAACGCGGTCGAGCTATTGAAGTTAGGTCTGTTTGCGGTTTTCGCCTGGTATTCGATCGCTCAGTACGGCCGCGGAGCCCGCATCTATACGTTCCTGATGCTGAGCGCGCTGATCTAGGGAGTCGCGCCGGAGTTGATCGGGATGGCGACGGTGAACCTGTATGTCCAGGGGCCGTTCACGATCATGCTGAACTTCCCGGCCGTACCGCTGTTCGAGGAGACCACCGCGATGCCGCTCTACGGCAGCATCTACCACCCGGTGATCTTCATGATCGGCTTCAAGGTAATTGAGGGGCTGGGTATCGGTAAAGCGCTGGCAGGCGGCCATCACCGGCGGGCTGTCCATGTTCTGTCTGGAGGCGCCGTTCGTCATCGAGGGCGGGTTGGCCGACATGCGTTGGTTCACCTGGCGCGATGAACCCCTGCTCCAGTTCTTCGCGGGTTGGCCGTTTGTCGACATGTACTGGCAGATGACCTGGGGTGCGGTGTTCTTCGGTGTCGTACTGCGGGCGCGTGCCCACATCGACGGGGAGGCGGCACGGCGGTGGTCGACGGGGAAGGTGTTGGGGCTGTATCCGCCGCTTGTCGCCGCCTTCGTCATTGTCGTAGGGTCCGTTCTTTTCGCGCCGATTTATCTTGCGACGATCACGATCGGGCGGCACTGGCCGGCGCTGGTGGTGACAGTGGCCGGCTTTCTTGTCGTGGCGGTGACCGCGCTGCGCGCTGCGCGGCCCCCGTCACGGCACATCCAACCCGTGACCGTCGGTGTCACCGTCGCCTACCTCGGGCCGTTCTGGCGATGGTCGTCGAAAATGTCGTGCGTGAGGGCGGGATCGCCGACTGCATCATCGTGCAGATGGTAGGGCCGATCGGCGTCACCGCTCTGGCCACCCACCAAGTGTGGTCGCGACGCGTCTCAGTAGGCGGCGATGCCGCGGCGGCTTAAGGCACCACGGGCAGCCCGCCCGAAGCCAGAGCACGCACGTTTGACGCTCGCGATCAGGTCTCGGTGCCTCGAATCCTGAACCATTGGATGTCGATGGTTCCCTGAGCTACCAGAACCGATGAGCCACGGGTGGTACCGCCGGCACCCGTGACGGCGACGGTGGCGCGCACCGCGTCGACCTCGTCGATCTCAACCGTTCTGGCACCCGAAGCCGTACCCACGAGGTAGCGGCTACGCCGTTCCAATCCGGCAGCCCACAAGTAGTGGGCGAAGAGGTGAATTCCGGTGTCGCCGCCATCGGGCAAGCCGTTCGGGTCGTGGCGATCCATATACCAGTCGTCGGCGGTGAGGCCGTCGGGTAGGAGATCGAAAACCCCTGCCTCGCGGGCTGATCCGGCGACCGTCACTCGCAGGACTGCCGCTGCACCGATACCCCTCCGCCGATCACACAACGCACGCACCGCCCATTTCTGCATGGACAGTGCGGCCGGCAGATCGAGCAATAACACGAAGTCGTCATGAGCCTCATGGCCTTTGGCGAAATTCATCCGAACTCCTGCGACGCGGTGTCACCGGGTTCCACCTCCAGCCACGGGTCGACCAGTACTTTGCAATGTTCCGTGGCTCCCCGTAAGCGGGCGAACATCGCCGGCAGTTCGCTGATTCCGATGGTCCTGGTCACCATCGTGGGCGGTTCTGCCGCGCCGTCGTCGAGCAGGCGTATCGCGTGCTCGAAATCCCCAACGTTGTAGGTCATAGAGAACTGAAGCCGGACTTCCTTCATCAAATAAATCGCAGGGGTATAGCTGTCGGGTACCCCGCACCAGCCCAGCACGACCACCGTTCCACGCGGCGCAACGGTCCGCAGCGCCTGTTCGATGACGCCAGGTGCGCCGACCGCTTCGACAACGACGTCAGGGGCTTTGCCGAAGCAGTGCAACACCTCGCCGAGAGCATCGCCGCCCATCGTGACGAATGCGTCAGCGCCCATCGCCATGGCCAGTGCTTCTAGTCGCCGGGATGTCGCCTGTATCAGTACTTTTCGTGCACCCGCCCGTTTGGCCCACAGTGCCGCCGATAATCCGATCGGGCCTGCCCCCAACACAAGCACGTCGGTGTCAGCCTGGATGTGGGCGAGGCGGATGCCGTGCAGGGCGACAGCGAGTGGCTCCACGAGTGCTGCGTCGGCGAGTGAAACCGAGCGGGGTAGCTTGACCGCTTGGTGTTCGGCCACCGGCGCGTACTGGGCGTAGCCGCCGGTTGCGGGAAATTTCTTGTCGGCGCCGGTACACCACTGCAGATCGCCCGCTACGCAGCTCGGACAGCTGCCACAGGCGGCGATCGCGGCCAGCGAGGTGATATGGTCGCCTGTGCCGAATCGGGTGACCTGCGAGCCTATTTCGACCACGGTGCCCGCGAACTCGTGACCGAGCACTACCCCGGGCGGTGCCTGCATGAATCCCTCCATGTCGGTCATGTGCAGATCGGTTTTGCAGATACCGCATCGGTGCACCTCGATGACAAGCTCGTGCGGCAGCGGCACCGGGTCGGGTCGCTCCCCGATCACCAGACCGCCGTCGGTACCTCCGACCACTGCCGCTCGCATTCAGCCGCCGAGTCCGGAGGGCGCGACGCGATTCACCATCGGAGAACTTGCGCTGGCGGTGCCGCGATAGGCGATCGCCGTCAACGCCACCGTCAATAACGCCGCGGCTACGCCGAATGCCAGCGATCCGGTTGGGTTACCCGATGGCGCCACGCCGTCGACGGCGTCGAAATAGCCGGGCAGCGCCGCCGCCCAGAAGATCACGCCGAAGATCAGGTAGACCGCGACGCAGATCGCCGCGAATCGGTCACCACGCGCACCTACCGGAACGATCGTCGGATCGGCCATCCGTGCCCGGAGGGACCCGTAGAACGCCCAAGCCGTGATCGTGAATCCGCCGATGATCAGTGTCCACACGGTGATCCCACGCGCGGTCATGGTCGAGAAGCCGGCCAATTCGAGAATCGTGGCGGGCAGGTTCATCAATAGAAACAGCGGCCACACCCCGACGCTGACGATCACGATATTGCGGATCAATCGCCACCCTCCTTGGGCGGGTTTGCCGCTCACCCACCGAGTCAGCAGAGCGATCGCGAACGGCATCACCAGAGAGAAGCCCTGCAGGCTGAGGTAGGGGATGGGGCCCATCGAGGGCTTGGATGTCGGCAGCTGCTGGTTCCACACCCACCAGCCCCACTGCGGTCCGACGGTGTCGACCACCTCGAACAGACACATGAACAGGAAGGCGACACACACTGAGCTGACGAAGCTGTCGTAGCGCTTGAGGATTCCGGTGCGCTGGACCAATACATAGGCAAGGTAGCCGTACACCGGGTACATGGCGACGATGTACAGCGGAAGCCGGTCGTAGAGGAACTGAATCGAGAATTGGCCGTGGATGAACGTCAACCCCATCGTGTTCTGGAGGCCGAACCATTGCGGAAAGTACGTGATTGGCTCGATCAAGAGCAGCGCCACGATCAGCGAGGCCCACACCACCAGATTGGAAGCGTCACGGTATCTGCGATACCAGCAAATCCCGTGGAACAGGCATGCGGTGGCACCTGCGGTCAACAGCAGCTCGACGACGGGGAAGGTCCAGTTCTGCAGCCCGAACGGGTTGTGCAGAGTCAGGAACGGGTTGGCGTCACAGCGCAGCAACGGTGCGTGGATGGCCAGTCGGGCGAACTCCGCGGTGCATGTCTCCATCGGTGACGAGTCCTCCGTTCGTGTCGCTATCGCATAACACCATACATACCTACACGATCGTATGATCGTGACGATCCCGCCGTAAGCAAGCGGCCGTGTCAACCGAGATCGAAGGAGATGGACCAGCAGATGACCGAATCAACCACAGATAGCCAGTCGCATGCGCTGATCGAACAACGAGGTCACACGCTGATCGTGACGATGAACCGGCCCCACCGACTCAACGCGCTCACTGGCGAGATGATGCTCATCATGGTCGATGCGTGGGACCGCGTCGATCAGGATCCAGACATCAGATCCTGCATTCTCACCGGGGCGGGTGGCGCGTTCTGCGCAGGGATGGATCTCAACAACGCGAACGCCCAACCGATCGGTGACACGTTCTCCAGTGGATTCGATCCCACCCGCATCGACGGCCTGCTCAAGGGGCGCAGGCTGACAAAGCCGTTGATCGCCGCGGTCGAGGGCGCTGCCGTCGCCGGTGGCACGGAGATCCTGCAGGGTACCGATATTCGGGTCGCGGGCCAGAGCGCGAAATTCGGTGTCGCGGAGGCACGTTGGAGCCTCTACCCGATGGGCGGTTCGGCGGTGCGACTGGTACGCCAGATTCCTTACACGATCGCCTGTGAGATGCTCCTGACGGGCCGGCACATCACCGCAGCCGAGGCCAAAGACTTCGGGCTGGTAGGACATGTGGTGCCCGACGGGCAGGCGCTGGCCAAAGCGCTGGAGATCGCCGACGTGATCAACAACAACGGTCCGCTGGCGGTTCAGGCGATTCTGAAGACCATCCGCGACACCGAATGTCTGCCAGAGAACGACGCATTCGTCCCGGACACGCAGAACGGTATCCCGGTGTTCATGTCGGAGGACTCCAAGGAGGGGCCGCGCGCGTTCGTCGAAAAGCGCAAACCCAACTTCCAGATGAGGTAATCGCCCGGCGGCGCGGGCGGATTACACCGAGGTGGTCGTCGTCGAGGGGATCGTCGCGGTCCGCCGGCCGCGCATGAGGTCGACGAACCGATAGGCAACGAACAGCGCGAAGAAACCCATTGTCCATAACGCGACGTTGCCCACCGTTTTGTTGGTGGGATTGACATAGACCATCAAGGCCATCGCGCCGAAGAGCACGATGGGCGCGCCGTCCGACCAGCGCAACACCTGGGTGCCGCCCCGCCGTACCGCTGCCTTGCCGACGGAGGGGACCATCACAAAAGTGAAGGCGACCATCGTGACGAATACGTAGATCGCCCACCCACGCGGTGCCGCCGGATCGCCGAGAAACATATCGGCGGACGAATTTTTCAGGCTGCGTCCGACCCAGCGGTACAGGCCGAACTTCTCGCAATCGCCGTTGAAGATCAGCATCAACCAGGAGTGCACCAACCCGTAGAGGCCGCACCGCCATAGGTTCTGCCACCAGGTCACCGATCTCGGGTCGACCACGACGCGGCCGTTCAGGGCGAGATTGACCGTGGCATAGGTCGGCCACAGCAACGCCGCCATGAGCACGGGCACCGCCAGCGGGACGTCGCCAAGGTGCACGTTGAAGACGCCGATGTCGCCGTACCGGATGTCACCCCAGATGAATCCGCCGAAGCTGATGTTGGTCTGCTCGAAGACCCACTCGACCGCCGATCCGGTGAGGAAGAACGCCGCCATCAAGGCCGAGCCCAGGTGCTTCCACATGTGGCCGAGCAGCAGGGCGAGGAGCGAGGCAGTGAGCAGCGCCTGCGCGACTATCGGCAGGCCCATGCCGCCGGGGCCGAGCGCCGCCCACCCGGTGAGCACCGCGAACACAGCGCACGCGGAGACGACAATCTTGTCGAGCGCTGCTCGCTGCGACCGTGACGATTGCAGCGTCATTGTCCAGCCTTCCCGTTACGGCGTTGTCTCGATGGGCTTTTCGTTGATATCCGCGCGCTCCGCCGATCCCGAGTTGCCGGACACCCTGCGCGCCCAGCTGGGGAACGTGGCGAGAGCCGCTACACCTAACAGGCCGATCGCCTGCACCGTGGCGTAGAGCGTCAGTCGGCCGTCGCGGACGATGTTGGCGATGATCATCGCGGTGAACGAGACGACGTACAGCGCGATCCACGCGGACAACAGCGCGTCCGGCCGAGCCGCGGCCGGTGTCGCCGAACGCAGTGCGGCAACCGTCACCACACAGAACGCGGCGACCATAACGATCATGAAAGGCCATTGCGGCCCGACGACGAAGGTCCAGATCGTCAGTGGTGACAGCAGCAGGAAGCCGACGAGCAGCACGGCAACGGCCCGCAGCGGTGCCTGCACACCAAGGGCGCGGCCCGTTGTCCAGCGTTGTTCGCCGGTTCCGTCGAGGTAGCGTCGCGCGCCGAGCATCAGGTAATAGAAGACTGACCCCCACACCGCCTGCCAGGCCATGTCGACCAGCGGCCAGCCGAGCCAGTATTGGAACATCGAGAAGTCGCTTCGCCAGGTCCACCAGACGACGTGTCGGAGATTTCCTTCGATAATGTACGGCGCGTCCAGAAAGACCATGAACAGGCCACCGGCGACGGCTGCTTTCCATCTACTCGCAATGCCAAGCGCTTCAACAACTTTGAATCCGATAGAGAAGATTACGGGGTAGAACAAGGTGACATACAACGGCATAGCGGTTGTACCCTTGAACAGCGGCAGGATCGGAAAATTCAGCATCACCAGAAAGTTGCCCTGTTGGTACATGTTCAGGGTCGCCATCCCTGCCAGTTCCAGGACAACCCCGTAAACCAGCGCGGCCACCAGAACGAACGCGTACATGCGGGTGCCGCGACGAAACTGCACGACGGCGTTGACCACCGCGGAGACGCAGATCGTCGCGACCAAAACGTCGTAGAGGATCGTCTGCCACGGTAGCTGAGCCGGGTCGTTGATGAGCAGGAAGTCCATGAGGTTCACCGCTTCCTCTCGACGGGAGTAAACGCCACCGGCATCGACTCGATCCCGACGGCGAAATTGGCGGGCCGCAGCGGCAGTGCGCCGTCGGTGTCCAGTCTCAAGTCGGGTAGCCGAGTCAGCAACTTCTGTGACATCTCTCGTAACTCCAAGCGCGCCAGTTGGTTTCCGATGCAGAAGTGCGCACCGAACCCGAATGCCAGATGGTTGTTGGGGGAGCGGTCGATTAGGAATTCCTCGGGGCTGTCGAACACCGAATCGTCGAAGTTCGCGGACTCGAACATCAACAGAGCCTTGTCACCTTTGTTGAACTGATATCCATAGAACTCGGCGTCTGTGGTGAGGTGACGGCACATGTTCTTCACCGGCGACGAATACCGCAGCATTTCCTCGATGGCGGGCCCGATGAGCGTCTCGGTGTCGTCACGCAGCTGCGCATGCAGGTCTGGGTGCCGCAACAGCTCGGCCCAACCGCCGGACAACGTGTGCCGGGTGGTCTCGTCGCCCGCGACCAGAAGCATCAGGATCTCCTGGAATACCTGTTCTTCCGACAGTCTTTCGCCGTCGACCTCGGCGTAGACCAAGGCGCTGACCATATCGGTGGTGGCCTCGACCTTACGTACCGACACCATCTGGTTGATGTATTCCGACAGTTGCGCGAACGACTCCATCGCGGTAGCCAGGATTTCCGGGGTGGCAGTCGAACTGAGCGTCAACAGGAAGTCGTCAGTCCACTTGAGGAACTTCGGGCGGTCGGCTTTGTCGACGCCCATCATGTTGCCGATGACGGCCATCGGTAACGGACCGGCGAGACTGTCGACGAAGTCACATTCACCACGCTCGGCGATGTCGTCGATCAGGTCGTCGCACAGTTCGTCGATCGACCCGACCTGATCGAGCACGCGTCGCTTGGTGAAGCCGGCACTCACCAGCTTGCGGCGCTTGAAGTGCTCTGGATCGTCGAGGTCGATCATCATCGGCAACGGCGGCATGTCCGGACGGATGCCGCCGGCGTTGGAGAACAGCGCCGGCTGGCGCTCGGCGTCCATGATGGCCGAATACGTGGTGATCGCCACCAGCCCGTTGCGGTCGCGGAAAATCGGCTCGTTCTCGCGCATCCAGCGGTAGGCAGCACGCGGATGACCGAGCAGGTGCGCGTAGAACTGACCATCGGTCAAGTCGATGTCGGGCCGAGTCTGGACCGGCACGCTGGTTGACACTGGCATTTGAGCACCCGTCCATCTCGTCGTTGGCCGCGGCGGACACCGCGTCCCACAGTGACCATACACAATCACGCATGTGTCTGGATAGGCTGCACGGCTGGATATGCTCGGTGGCCTTGGCCTGCGGGTCTATCGCGCCCATCACTAGCCCGAAAGGCTTGTGATGGTGCAGAATCCGGCGACTCCTACGACGCCGAAGATCGGCGGTTGCGCCGTTGGGGAGGCGGGGTCAGCGCGCTCATCACACCGGCGAGGCGCGGGTAGATGATCGCCGGACCAAGCCAGCGCGTCAGAAATTCACGGAGAGCACCGGGGCTGCGTGGCGCGTCACCGGGCTCGATGAGGAACGAGTGCAAAACGCGGAGGCTGAATTCCGCCAATTCGTCGAGAGCCGCCTCGTCGAATCCGTTCGCCTGCCAATCGACTTCGGACCGGTGAAACATCGATCGGCCGAAGGCCATCGCGGTATCCGACGTGATCGACATCGCCATCCCGCCGAGTTGTCGGGTGGTCAGCATCGACACGATCCGATCGTCATCGGCCAGGTGTTCGACAGCGAACGCGATGCCCTCGACGATGGCGGTTGTCGGGTCGGCGAGGCCCTCCAGGTGTTTGGCCAGCTGTTCTAAGAATCCGTCTCCCGACCGCATCGCGGTGGCGATCAACAGCGCCTCGGTGCTGGGAAATAGCGATACACGGTTTGCCTTGTGACGCCGACGTCGCGGGCCACGTCGGCTATCCGCGCGCTCCTTCCGCGCTCGGCGATGATCGCGTCGGCGGCATCCATGATGCGGTTGATCGCTTCCTCGTCGGACGCCGGCGTGTTGCCCGACCAGCCATGACTACGAACCACGACTCACCTCACCGCACCTGCACGCATCGGCGCATCATCTCGTCCGCGCTCCTGGATACCTCGTCGCCGACGAAACGACCCGCTGCCGGGTTTTCCTGACCATGCGGCTGCCGAAGAATGTATGGTGAAGCGCATGGGTCCATTCACTCGACGGGATCGTGCTGGAAATGTGCCCGTCTCAGTGAACTGGGAGACCGCATGCGGGGGTTCCGCACGTGATCGACTGGGCCGGCGAAGTCGGCGCGCTCCCCTTCTGCCATGGTCGACGCCCTCCTGCAGCGGCAAATATTACCGGCATAATCCTTTGGCGCCTCCATCTGGCCATACGCAAAGCAAGTAATGTATGGTCTAATCGATAGCGTTGGACCCCACGCAGGAGGACACAGTCCCATGACCGATCTGAAGGTCCGCCGAGTGCGCTTCGACCTCGGCGGTGACGACATCCCCTTCAACTGGAACCTCGACAAGCCTGCATTCGCCATGCAATGCAATGTCATCTCGTTCTTCGCGCCCGAGTTCGAGAAGTTCGTGGTTGACGCGACCCGCGAGGCGATTCCGCTGATGACCGATCCTGAGGCCATCTCAGAGGCGAACGCCTACCTGCGGCAAGAGGCACAGCACTCGGCCGCTCACGTGCGTCACATCAACGCGCTCTGCAAGCGCTGGCCCGGGCTGAGCGAAGTGAACGAGAAGATCAGGCCTCCTATGAGCGCCTCACGGCCACCAAGCCGTTGGCGTGGCGGCTGGCGTATACGGCAGTCGTCGAGAACACCTTTACTCCGTACTTCAAGGTCTTTCTCGACCACGACGACACGCTGTTCGCGCCCGGCGACGAGCGGGTGGCTTCCCTGTTCTTGTGGCATTTCTGCGAGGGGATCGAGCATCGCAGCTCCGCGATGATCGTCTACAAGGCCGCCGTCGAAGACCGCTATATGTTCCGGCTGCGCACCATCGTCGATGTGATCAGACATCTCGGCGAGATCATGTCGATCATGCATGAGGGTTTCCGCGAACATGTACCCGCGGCGGACGGTGGCGAGCTTGCGCGACTGATGCCCAACGGCTTCTCACGTCGGGCGTTCGTCGATTCTGTCCGGGCCGCCAAGGAACTCATGGGTCCGGAGCAGACCACCTACCATGAGGCCTCCCGGCGGGAGATGGTTGAAATGCTTTGGGGTCTGATCCGATCGCAGGGGCCGAATCATGATCCCAAGTTTGAAAAACTCCCGACTTTGGCGAGACGCTGGTTCCTGCGCTTCGACGAGGAACCCGCCAGTGCCGCGAAATGGTATTCGGTGGGTGTCGGCAAGGCATCTTGAGGACGTTAACCCTGGCTGGATTGTGCTTTTTCGGCGCTGCGAGGGTGCTTGGCCTGCCACCTCACCCAAGTCAATCCGGCTGTGGTGGATAGTAATGCGACGGCCCGTGCGCCGATTTCAGCATCGCCATGCCGCGAAGCGATGCTGACCAGACAAACTCCGAATGTCACCACCCCGATCGCGACGAGAAGCACCCTTAGAGCATTGAGTTTTCCTCTGCTGTCAGGTGCTGTGGCGCCCGCGTCGTCAGTAGCGAGCAATGATCAGAACCTGTGGATGACCCTCGGTGAGGGGGCGTGAAAGTGGGCGCACCTTCCCGGGGATGATCTGAATATCCGAAGGTCCGATCATGAGCCGGCGTTGGCGCGCTGGTTTGGGAAGGTACGCCCGTGCTCACGGTAGTTCACGATGCCACCGAGGCTAACGAAAGCGGCGGCGGTGCTGGCCGGTCGCTGCTTGACGAGATCGTCCGCGACGGCGCCCAGCAGATGTTGGCCGCCGCGCTGCAAGCCGAAGTCGCCACCTACGTGGCCCAGTTGGCCGACCAGCTCGACGAGGACGGCCGCCGGCTGGTGGTGCGCAACGGCTACCACCAGCCCCGCGAGGTCCTGACCGCCGCCGGTGCGGTGGAGGTCACCGCGCCGCGGGTCAACGACCGTCGCGTGGACCCGGATACTGGTGTCCGGCAGCGGTTTCCCTCGGCGATCCTGCCGGCCTAGGCGCGCAAGTCTCCGCAGATGAGCGAGGTGTTGCCGCTGTTGTACCTCCATGGGTTGTCCAGCGGCGATTTCGGGCCGGCGCTGGAGCAGTTCCTGGGTTCCGGGGCAGGGTTGTCGGCTTCGACGATCACCCGGTTGACTGCGCAGTGGCAAGACGAGGCGGCGGCGTTCGGGCGCCGGGATCTGTCTGGCACCGACTACGTGTACCTGTGGGTCGACGGCATTCACCTCAAGGTTCGGCTGGAGCAGACCAAGCTGTGCCTGCTGGTGATGATCGGCGTGCGTGCCGATGGCCGCAAGGAGCTCTTCGCCTTGACTGACGGGTATCGGGAGTCAACCGAGTCGTGGGCCGATCTGCTGCGTGACTGCAAACGCCGCGGGATGGCTGCCCCGGTGCTGGCCGTGGGCGATGGCGCCCTGGGATTCTGGAAGGCGGTCCGGGAGGTGTTCCCGGCGACGCGTGAGCAACGCTGCTGGTTTCACAAGCAGGCCAATGTCCTTGGTGCGCTGCCGAAGTCGGCGCATCCGTCGGCGTTGGCGGCGATCAAGGACATCTACAACGCCGAGGATATCGATAAGGCCCAGGTCGCGGTCAAGGCGTTCGAGGTCGACTTCGGGGCCAAGTACCCTAAAGCGGTCGCCAAGATCGTCGATGACCTCGACACCCTGCTGGAGTTCTACAAGTACCCGGCCGAACACTGGATCCACCTGCGCACGACAAATCCGATCGAAAGCACCTTCGCCACCGTGCGACTTCGGACTAAGGTCACCAAAGGTCCGGGATCACGCGCGGCGGGAATTGCCATGGCCTACAAGCTGATCGACGCCGCACAGGACCGCTGGCGGGCCGTCAACGCCCCACACCTTGTGGCCCTGGTCCGCGCCGGCGCGGTCTTCCACAAAGGCAAGCTCCTCGAACGCCCCATCGACATCACACCTGCACTTCCTCCGGAATCCGAGAGCCCAGCTACGGGCACGGATGTTGCGTGATATTTCGGTGGGCGCTCAGGGTGTGGGCCAGCCGAGCGCATTGAACACGGCGACGGGGTTGAGATAATCACGCCAGTGCACGATTTTGCGGTCACGAAGGGTGATGACGGAGATGAACCGGTTGGCGTAGGGGCGGTTTCCGTCGACGGTGTGGCCCTCGGAGGCGTACTCAAGGATGGCGACGTTTCTAGCAGGGTCGTGGTAGACAGCCAGATCGAAGCAGCGCTCCAGTTGCATTGCGGCGCCGTAGGGACGGTAAAGCTCGGCGAGGGCGTGGCGGCCCGCGACGCGAGGCGGGTATCCGGGCACGGTGATCACGTACTCGGTCACCACATCCTCGGCCATCAAGTCGAAGAAATGCCCGGGATCGACTAGTCCCTGCAGGCCTTCCTCGATAATCCTGAAGAACGGGTCGAGGGCAGCGAAATCTTCCAGATTCGCGATCGGGCGCATAGTGAGTGCCTTTCTTGTTTTGGTTGTGGTGAGGCTATTTCCACGTATCCGCGGTGTGGGTGGCGAACTCCTCGAAGCTGATCGGGGCCCGTCCGGTGACAGCGCGGACATCCTCGTTGGGCCTTGACCCGTTGCCGCCCGCAACCGTGGAGGTCAGCAAACGCAGGATCACGGTGTAGTCGTGCGGCACACCGGCGGCGCTCATCGCCTCGATCCACGCATCCTGATCGATAGCGCAGTAGGTGATCGGGCGGCCGGTGGCCTCAGAGATGATCTCGGCGGCCTGCGTCACGTTCAGCGCCTCAGGTCCGGTCGGAGCGTACGCCGCCCCAGCGTGCGCCACGGGGTCGGCCAGCGTGGCCGCAGCCACGTTGGCGATGTCCTCGACGGCGACGTAGGCTTCGGCCCCATCGGCGTTGGGTACGACGATCGTATCGTCGACCGGTGCCAGGAAGCTCTCGCTGAAGTTCTGCATGAACCAGGCAGGCCGGATGAACGAATGGGTCAACGCCGACCGGTCCAGAAGGTCGAGTTCCACTGCACGCAGCCCGAGTTCGGCCGAGGCATGTTGCATACCGTAGGCGCTGAGGAAGGTGACATGCCCGACTCCGGCGCGCTCGGCCTGGTCGAGGAAATCTGAAACGATTCCCGCGAAGTCCATACGCATCACGGGCGGGATCAGGTAGACGGCCCTGGTGCCGGCGAGCGCGCGAGCATAGGTTGTGTGGTCATCCCAGTCGAACCGGACCTGGCTGCCGTGCCGCGACGCGGTTCGCACCGCCACCCCTTGGTCTGCCAGCCCCGTGGCCACCCGTGATCCGGTCTTGCCGGTAGCGCCGAGGACCAGCACCGGCTTCTCGATGTTGTTCATGAGCCAATCATCACGGCACTCGATGAGCGCTTCAATGATCTTGACGCTCATTGAGTTGTGCAGGACGCTCAAAAGGTGGATCTTCTTCAAGAGCATCTGGTGCGTGCCCGTGCCTCCGGTGGTGTCTTCGCGCGCTCCGCTGCGCGGCCCCCATGGGGACTGCGACTACCAGGTGCAATCCAATTGGCCGTCCACACGGTGGTTCAAGGCAACGCGTGGCTGTGGACCGACGACATTGGCAGCACGGTCGAACTACGTCCCGGCGATCTCGCGCTGGTGCGCGGCGGCCCGGATCACTACATCGCCCACCAGCCAGGGGCGCCGTGCGTCACACACGAAGAGTTCCAATCGCTGCCCGAAACCGACGAAACCGTCTCACCCGACAACGTCTCGGTGTTCTTGTGCGGCGCTTACCGGTTCGCCGGCGACATCGGGCAAGGATTAGTCGACGCGCTTCCGCCGGTACTCTGGCTGCCCTCGGTCATCGACGATCCGATCCACGCCGTCGTCTCGTTGCTGTCACGAGAGATGATGCACCAGCAGCCCGGACGGCAGACGATCCTCGACAGGCTGCTCGACGTGCTCATCGTGTTCGGCCTTCGCTCCGGACTCGGACGCAGCCCCAGTCCACCGGCATGGTTCCGCGCGGCAGCGGATCCCCGCCTGGCGCCCGCCTTGCAGGCTATCCACGGCGAACCCGAAAAACCCTGGACTGTAGACGAACTCGCCAGAACCTCACACATGTCCCGAGCCAACTTCGCCCGCGCATTCCAGCAGAAACTCGGACAGACGCCCATGCGCTACCTCACCGACTGGCGCATGACCCTGGCCCGCGATCTGCTGCTCACCTCCGACAACACGCCCGAACAAATCGCCGACCATATCGGCTACCGCTCGGTCTACGCATTCACCACCGCATTCCATCGCCACCACGGCCAACCACCCCGACGCTGGCAACTCACCGCAACCAGCCAGCACTGACCCGTTCCGAAAGCCGATCGCGACCCCCATCAAGAGGGCCCACACCAACATCAATCCACAACTATTGACAATTGCTCGTCAGTAGCCTTGTCCCGATATAGCGGCGGGTAATACGCTCCGTCGTCTGCGTTGGCGTGAAAGTCCCCACGAAGGGAGGTTGACGATGCCTGATGAGCTCAGCGGACCGGCCAGACTGTTCGATGCGTTGACCACCAAGGGCACCGCCTTCACCCAAGCCGAGCGCCGGCGGCTGGGTCTCTTGGGTCTGCTGCCCACGACAGTAAAGACGCTGGAGCAGCAAGCCGCGCACTGCTGGCATGAATTCTGTACTCGGCGCGACGATCTCGACAAACACATCTATCTACGGGCATTGCAGGACCGCAACGAAACCTTGTTCTATCGGGTACTGCACGACCACATCCCCGAGGCACTGCCCATCGTCTACACACCCACCGTGGGGGAGGCCTGCCAGCGTTTCAGCGAGATCTACCGGCGTCCACGTGGTTTGTTCGTCTGTTACGCCGAGCGCGACTGTCTGGACGAGGTGCTCGACAACCGACCGCAGCGCGAGGTCGATGTGATCGTGGTGACCGACGGGCAGCGCATTCTCGGCCTGGGCGATCAGGGCATCGGCGGCATGGGAATTCCGATCGGAAAGCTGTCGCTCTACACCCTCATCGGGGGCATCGACCCCGCGCGCACCCTTGCGATCGTGCTTGACGTGGGTACCGACAACATCGAACTCCTCGACGATCCCCAATACCTGGGCTGGCGGCACCGGCGTGTCGACGACGACGAGTACTACGCATTCATCGACAAGTTCGTCGCCGCTGTTCGCAAGCAACTGCCCAATGTGCTGCTGCAGTGGGAGGACTTCGCCACGGCGCATGCCCTGCCGATCCTGGCCCGCTACCGAGACAAGCTGCTCACCTTCAACGACGACATCCAGGGGACCGCCGCCGTCACCCTCGGAGCGCTACATGGCGCCGCCAAAGTCGCCGGTCGCCCGCTGTCGCAGCAACAGGTCGTCATGCTTGGCGCGGGCTCGGCCGGTATCGGAGTGCTCGACATGATCCGGCGGCAAATGGTGTCGGAGGGGCTGTCCGAACAGGCTGCCTCGCAGCGCATCTGGGTCGTCGACGTGGTGGGCCTACTCACCGACGACCGCGCCGACCTGTCGGCTGCGCAGCGCGAATTCGCCCAGCCGGCCGGCCGCGTCAGCCGATGGGGTCTGACGGGCCCCGCCCAGCTCTCCGACGTGGTTCACCACGTCGACGCGGGCGTGCTGCTCGGTCTGTCGACCGCGGCGGGCGCCTTTACCGAGAGCATCGTGCGCGAACTCGCCGGCAAGGCCGAGCGGCCGATCATCTTCCCGCTTTCCAACCCGACGAGCCGCGCCGAGGCGCACCCGGCGGAATTGGATCGGTGGACCGACGGGCGCGCCTTGATCGCCACCGGCTCACCGTTCGCGCCGCTACGCAGAAACGGAGTGGAACGCGCTGTAGCCCAATGCAATAACGTCTACATCTTTCCCGCGATGGGGCTCGCCGTGACCGCGGCCCGGGCGACCCGAGTCACCGACGAGATGATGCGGGCCGCCGCGGAAACGTTGGGCGAGGCGTCGCCTGCGCTTGCCGGCCCGGACCGGCCGCTGCTGCCCGCGTGGTCGGACGTGCCCGACGTCGCCGTCCGCATCGCGCACGCGGTGGCCGTGCAGGCCGTCGCCGACGGCGTCGCCCCGGCGCGTAGCGACGCCGAACTCCGCGAACGCATCGCTCAGGTGCGTTGGCTACCCCAATATCCCGCCTCGGCGGGTGCGTGACGGCGCTTTCCCGCGACCGCATCGGGTGGATTGACTTCATACATACAGTGTGTATGTTAATACATACAGTATGTATCTGAAAGGTGAACTCATGAGCGCCACGCTGGACGCCCTCGCGGAGGAACGCAGAATCGTGTTGGACCTTTGCTCGCAGATGCCGGATTGGGTGTGGGCGGAGGACAGTGGTTGCCCGGGCTGGTCGGTGCAGGACCTCGTGTCGCACATGGCGTGCAGCTTCTGGCTGGCTGTCGATCCGTCGACGCTGCCCAGCCCGGGGGAGAAGCTCGCCGAACGCGCCGCGGACCTCTACGTCGACTCGCGACGCTCGATGAGTCCCGAAGAGGTTGTGGCGGACTATGAATCGGTCAGCGCGCGAGGCATGGAGGTGCTCGCCGCGATTGAGGGTCAGGACGTCGACATACCCATCGGCGACGTCGGTACCTACCCCGCCTCGGTGGTGCCGACGACCTTCGTGTTCGAGGCCGTCGTGCACACCCGGTATGACCTGTTCGCCCCGGCAGGCCCGTTAGAGAACGAACCGCCGCCCGTCGACGAGCTGAGCCTTGCCCCCACACTGGATTGGATCGAGGCGGCCCTGCCACAGCAGAATATGCTCCCGCTCAACGACTTACCCGCGGGCGTGGAGATCTGCCTGGACGGCCTGTGCGCCAGGACCCTGCGGCTCGGAGGCCATTCCGAAGGCCATTCCGACGTCGCGGCCCGCGTCACATCCGATTCCCAGGCGTTCGTGCGGTGGATCACGCAGCGCGGTACGTGGGACGCCCTGGGCGCGGCCGCCGAGGGTGACCCGTCGTCGTTGGACGTCGTTCGCCGGCTCAGGGTCTTTTGAACCGCGGCGGAATCCCGAACCTTCATACGGTATGTATGTATGAATGCACTCAGGTGTGAAAGGTGAGGGGCGATGGCGAAGGATGGCCGCCGCACGCAGGCCGAACGTGCGGCCGAGACGCGCGATGCATTAATCGCCGCAGCCCGGCCGCTGTTTGCGTCCGTGGGATTCGCCGACGCGTCGCTGGAAACGATCGTCCGCGACGCGGGGGTAACCCGCGGAGCCCTGTACCACCATTTCGCCGACAAGACCGAGTTGTTCGCGGCGGTGTTCGAGCGGGTGGAAGGCGAGATGGCCGCCCGCATGGGCGAGGCCGTGGCGGCCGCGGGCCACACCGATCCGGTCGAGATCATGCGGCTGTGCGCGGGCCTTTGGCTGGATGCCTGCGCCGAACCCGAGATCCAGCGCATCGTCTTACTCGAGGCGCTGGCGGTGCTGGGATGGGAACGCTGGAGCGACATCGGACACCGCTACAACATCGGATTCGTGACCGGATTGCTCACCGGCGCCATCGAGTCCGGCGGCATTCCCGGTCAGCCCGTCGAGGCGACCGCCCTTTCGATCATGGGAGCGCTGCGCGAGGCGACGCTCTTCATCGCCCGCGCCGACGATCATCGGCGGGCCCGCGCCGAAGCCGGTGCGGTGATGGACAGGCTGCTCGATTCACTGCGTTTTCAGCGTCCCGGACCCGACGTGGTATCTTCGCCGTCGTGAATATCGGCGTGCGCGCGTATTGGCGCTTTATCGTGGCTCCGGGCGGAGCCGGCGATGTGGCGTCTGGTTGACGCAACCGCACGACTGATACCCGGAGCCCGGCAGTGACCACAAGGTCGCTGCTTTTCGTTTTTCAGGGCATCGGAACCAGCGGGCGTGCCCTGGGAGCCGGCAGAGAAAGGCACACACCCTCCATGTCCATCATCAATTGCGAGACGGCGACCATCGATACGTCCGATCACCGAATCGTGTCGTTCCGCGAACTCTCGGCGCCCGCGCTGATCCGCACCGAGCTGCCGTTGACGGTTCGGCGTGCCCAGGCCGTCCAGCGCGATCGCGACGAGATCTCGGCGATCTTGTCCGGAGCTGACGACCGCCTGCTGCTGGTGGTCGGCCCCTGCTCGGTGCACGATCCCGTCGCCGCACTCGACTACGCCCGCCGGCTCGCGCCGGTCGCCGCCGAGTACGCGGACCGGCTGAAGATCGTCATGCGGGTCTACTTCGAAAAGCCGCGCACCACCGTCGGCTGGAAGGGACTCATCAACGACCCCAACATGGATGGCAGCTTCGACGTCGAACGCGGCATCCGCATCGCGCGCGGGTTGTTGCTTGACGTCATCGACGTAGGCCTGCCGGTGGGTTGCGAATTCTTGGAGCCCACCAGTCCGCAATACATCGCCGACGCCGTCGCCTGGGGCGCGATCGGCGCGCGTACCACCGAGTCGCAGGTGCACCGCCAGTTGGCATCCGGGCTGTCGATGCCGGTCGGATTCAAAAACGGCACCGACGGCAACGTCCAGGTTGCCATCGACGGTGTCAAAGCCGCCGCGGCGCCGCACCATTTCTTCGGCACCGACAACGTCGGTCGTGCGGCCGTCGTCGAGACCATGGGCAATGCCGACTGTCACGTGATCCTTCGAGGCGGCACCTCTGGGCCCAATTACGACACCGCCTCGGTGGCCAAAGCGCTCGAAAAGCTAGGCAAAGCAGGGCTTTCCGAGCGGGTGATGATCGACTGCTCCCACGCCAACTCCGCCAAGGACCATGTGCGGCAGGCCGAGGTCACCGCCGAGCTGACCGCGCGCATCGCGGCCGGCGAGCGCGGCATCGCCGGCCTGATGCTGGAGAGCTTCCTGGTGGCCGGCGCCCAATCGCTGGGCGGCGAGTTGACCTATGGCCAATCCGTGACCGATCAGTGCATGGACTTCTCGACGACGGCGGGCTTGGTCGCCGAACTCTACGCCGCGGTGCGCTGATCCCGCGTCGTGACCGGACGGTCAGGGGGAGCGCGCAGCCCTAATCTCGCGCGGGTGCCTGCTGCGCCGAAATCTGGCTCGCGATGGCTTTTTTGTCGATCTTGCCGATCGGCGTGGTCGGCAGGGAGGCCATCGCGACGAGGACGTCGGGGCGGGCGTGCGCGGCCACGCCCCGCTCGTTTAGATAGCCGTTCAATTCCGCGAGCGACAGCTGCGGGCCGTTGAAAACCACAGCCGCACAGATCTTCTCGCCCAGGTAGGGATCGGGCAGTGCGACCGCGGCGGCCGAGTAGATCGACGGATTGGTGTGCATCTGCTCCTCGAGGTCGGCCGCGGAAATCGTCTCTCCGCCACGGCAAATCACGTCTTTGATCCTGCCGGTCACCACCAGATAGCCGTCGTCGCGCAGCAGCACCATGTCACCGCTGCGGAAGAACCCGTCGGGGTCGAAGCAGCGTTCGTTATCGCGCTCGGCGCGGAAGTAGCCGTTGAACGTGTATGGCCCCCGGACCAGCAACTCGCCTTCGGCGCCCGGGGCCACCGGCTCGCCCGCCGCATCGACCACGCGCAGTTCATCGGCGGGACACAACGGCCGCCCCTGGGTGTGTTCGATGAGTTCCGCGGTATCGTCGGGCCGGGTGTAGTTCAGCAGCCCCTCGGCCATCCCGAACACCTGTTGCAGGCCCGGGGTCAGGGCGCTGCGCACCGAGCGGGCATCTTCGGGTTCCAACTTGGCGCCACCAACCTGCAAGAGCCGCAACGTTTTCGGTGTCACCGGTTCCCAGTCGCAGGCTTGCGCCCACAGCTTGGCCAATGCGGGCACCAGCGCGGTGACCGTGACGCGGTGGCGTGCGATGGCGGCAAACGCCGCTTCGGGGCTGGGGTCGGTGCCGAAAACGGTGGCGGCGCCGACGGTCATCGCGCCGAGGAGCCCCGGACACGCGAGCGGGAAATTGTGGCCGGCCGGCAGTACCGCCAGATAGACGTCGTCCGCGGTGAGCCCGCAGAGCCCGGCGCTGGCGCGCGCGTTGAACACATAGTCGTCGTGGGTGCGGGGGATCAGCTTGGGTGTGCCGGTGGTGCCGCCGGAAACCAATAGCAGCGCAGGCGATCCCGGGTCGGGCGGCGGCGGTGGTGAGGCGGCGGGCGCCTGATCGCGTAGCTGCGTCCATGACGTGAAGGGTCCCGGGTCGCCGTCGACGATCACGTGTCGCAGCGCGGCGTGCCGCTCGACCAACCCCTGCGCCATCGTCCGGTAGTCGAATCCGGCCCTGGTGTCGGTGATCAACAGCCCGGTCGCCCCGCTGACAGCGGCGAAATGCCCCAGTTCGGCGGCCCGGTGGCCGGGCAGGCACATCACCGGGATCGCCCCCGCCCGCAGCAGCCCGAACAGCGCGATCGCGAACTCGCAGCCGTTCGGCAATTGCAGCAGTACGCGGTCGCCGGGAGCGATACCCGCGCCCTGCAGTCCCCTGGCCGCGCGGTCGGCCAGGCCGTCGAGGTCCGCATACGCGATGCCGCTGTCGCCCGTGGCGTCCACCACGGCCGGCCGGTCGGGCCAGTGCCGGGCCGCGTCGGTCAGGATGGTGTCCAGCGGCCGTCCCGCCCAGTAGCCGGCCGCCCGATAGGCGGCGGCCCGGTCAGCGGGGAAGGGCACGAATCCGTCGCGGGCTCCGGCCGGCTGGGGTGTGTTCGCCAATCACGACTCCTTGGGCGGTGGCTTCGAACGGGGCTAGTGGCGGGGATGCCGGGAGTAAGGATAGGGTAACCAAAAAATTAGGGCAGCCTTTGCTAATGCAGGGAGGGATCAGTGGTGCACGCCTCGGCACGCTCGGAGGACATCCGGGCAGAGGTGGCAGAACTGCTCGGCGTGGGCGTCGATGCAGTTCAGCCGGGTAGCAACCTGATCGCCCAGGGCCTGGACTCCATCCGGATCATGACCCTGGCCGGCCGCTGGCGCCGCCAGGGGATCGACATCGACTTCGCGACCCTGACCGAAACCCCGACGATCGAAGCCTGGGCCGGTCTGGTCTCCGCCACCGGGCCGGGCACCCACCGGCAGGCCCCGCCCGCCGAGGCGCCCGACCCGGCCGTGGCAGCGGAGCCGTTCCCGCTGGCCCCGATGCAGCACGCGATGTGGGTCGGTCGCCAAGACAACCAGCAACTGGGCGGGGTCGCCGGGCACCTCTACGTGGAGTTCGACG
This sequence comes from Mycobacterium sp. 94-17, assembly GCF_035617725.1. NCBI lineage: Bacteria > Bacillati > Actinomycetota > Actinomycetes > Mycobacteriales > Mycobacteriaceae > Mycobacterium > Mycobacterium sp. 94-17. The sequence continues at coordinate 104,467 of NZ_JAPIYN010000007.1, read as the reverse complement.
GCGGCCCGCTCGATTCGGACCGCCTGCGCGCGGCGGCCAACGCGCTGGCGCGTCGCCATCCGATGCTGCGGGTGCAATTCCTGCCCGATGGCACCCAGCGCATCCCTCCGGCCGACGAGAGCGGCGACTTCCCGGTCGTCGTCGAGGACCTGCGCTCACTGAGCACCGGTGAGGCCGAGCGGCGCCTCGCCGCGATCCGCGACACCAAGTCACACCAGCAGCTGGACGGCGCGGTGTTCGAACTGGCGGTGACGCTGCTGCCCGGCGAGCGGTCGCGGCTGCACGTCGACCTGGACATGCAGGCCGCCGACGCGATGAGCTATCGCACCCTGATGAGCGATCTGGCCGCCGTCTACAGCGGCCGCGACCTTCCCGAGCTGAGCTACACCTACCGGCAGTACCGCCACGCCATCGAGGCCGCCGACGCGCAGCCGCAGCCGGCCCGCGAGGCCGACCGGGCGTGGTGGGCGCAGCGCCTGCCGGACCTGCCGGACCCGCCCGCACTGCCGTCGATCGGCGGCCGCGGCTCGAACCAGAGCACCCGGCGCTGGCACTGGCTGGACCCGCACACCCGCGACGCGATGTTTTCCCGCGCCCAAGCGCGCGGCATCACCCCGGCGATGGCGCTGGCCGCGGGATTCGCCAACACCCTGGCCCGCTGGTCGACCACCTCGCGCTTTCTGCTGAACGTACCGCTATTCGGCCGCCAGCCTCTGCACCCGGACGTCGATGGGCTGGTCGGCGACTTCACCTCCTCGTTGCTGCTCGACATCGACCTCGCCGGCGCACGCACCGCGACGACGCGCGCGCAGGTGGTGCAGGACGCGATGCGCACGGCGGCGGCCCACTCCGCCTATCCCGGGTTGTCGGTGCTGCGCGACCTCAGCCGTCATCGCGGCACCCAGGTGCTCGCGCCCGTGGTTTTCACCAGCGCGCTGGGCCTCGGCGAACTGTTCAACCGTGAGGTGACAGGCCAATTCGGCACGCCGGGCTGGATCATCTCCCAGGGCCCGCAGGTGTCGCTCGACGCGCAGGTCACCGAGTTCGACGGCGGGGTGCTGGTGAATTGGGATGTGCGCGAAGCCATGTTCCCGCCGGGCGTCGCCGACGCCATGTTCGCCTACCACATCGACGAGCTGCTCCGGCTGGCCTCCACCGACGACGCGTGGGACGCGCCGGGCCCCTCGGCGCTGCCCGACGCGCAGCGCGCGGTACGCGCGGCGGCGAACGCCCGCACCGCCGAACCCAGCGGAGAAGCGTTGCACGACGGGTTCTTTCGGCAGGCCGAGCGGCAGCCCGACGCGCCGGCGGTGCTGGCCGGCACCGGTGACCTCAGCTACGCGCAACTGCGCGACCAGGCGCGGGCGGTGGCCGCCGCGTTGCGCTCCGCCGGTGTTGCCGCCGGTGACACCGTCGCGGTGATGGGCCCGAAAACCGCCGAGCAGATTCCGGCGGTGCTGGGCATCCTGTCCCTCGGCGCCGCGTACCTGCCGATCGGCGTCGACCAGCCGCGAGACCGCGGCGAGCGCATGCTGGAAACCGGCGGGGTGACCCTGGCCCTGGTGTGCGGCGGCCGGCGGCTGTCCCTGCCGGTGCCCGAACTGGTGCTCGGCGAGGTGCTTCGCGAAACTCCCGTCGACGCTGAGATCGACCTGCCGGCAATCGATCCCGCCGAGCTTGCCTACGTGTTGTTCACCTCGGGATCCACCGGCGAACCCAAGGGCGTCGAGGTCACCCACGACGCGGCGATGAACACGGTGGAATTCATCGGCCGCCATTTCGAGATCGGCGGGCGCGATAGATGCCTGGCGCTGTCGACCCTGGAAGGCGACATCTCGGTGATGGACCTGTTCGTCACCTTGCGTACCGGCGGGGCGATCGTGGTGGTCGACGAGGAGCAGCGGCGCGATCCCGACGCGTGGGCCCGGCTCATCGACACCCACCGAGTCACGGTGCTGCACTTCATGCCCGGCTGGCTGGAGATGCTGATCGAGGTCGGCCGGGGGCGGCTGTCCTCGGTGCGGGTGGTCCCCACCGGAGGCGACTGGGTGCGACCGGCTGTCGTACGCCGGCTGCGGGCCGAGGCGCCCAACCTTCGTTTCGCCGGCCTCGGCGGTGCAACCGAAACCCCGGTGCACAACACCGTTTTCGAGGTGACCGAGCCGATACCGGAAGACTGGACGGCCCTGCCCTTCGGCGTCCCGCTGCCCAACAACGCCTGCCGCGTCGTCGACGACACCGGCGCCGACTGCCCCGACTGGGTCCCCGGAGAACTCTGGGTGTCCGGCCGCGGCATCGCGCGCGGCTACCGCGGGCGTCCCGACCTCACCGCGGAACGCTTCGTCGAGCACGACGGCCGAATCTGGTACCGCACCGGCGATTTGGTCCGCTACCGGCCGGACGGCACCATCGAGTTCGGCGGCCGCGCCGACCACCGCGTGAAGATCAGCGGGTACCGCGTCGAGCTGGGCGAGGTCGAGACCGCTTTGCGGCGCGTGCCCGGGGTGCGCACGGCGGTGGCCGCCCTGATCGCCGTGTCCGGGGAGTCCGACGTGCTCGCCGCGCAGGTGTGCACCGACGACACCTCCGTGACCGCCGAGCGGATCCGGCAGCATCTCGGGACTCTGGTCCCCGCACACATGGTCCCTCGCCACATCGTGATGGTCGGACGGATCGGTTTCACCGACGCCGGAAAGCTGGACCGCCGCGCCGTCGTGTGCGAACTGGAAATCGTTGTCTCCCAAACGCAGCGGCCCGGACAACGGTCACCGTCGACACCCTTGGAATCGGCACTGGCGACGATCGTCGGTGACCTGCTCGGCCGGGACAACGTCGGAGTCGACGACGACTTCTTCGCGCTCGGCGGCGATTCGGTGCTCGCCACGCAGGCGGTGGCGAGGATCCGGGCGTGGCTGGACGCACCCGACATCATGGTCGCCGACATCTTCGCCAACCGGACTGTGGCGGCGCTGGCCGCGGTGCTGCGTGACGGCGAGGAGGGCCCCGGCCGGCTCGACCAGGTCGCCGAGCTGTACCTGGAAGTGGTCGGCATGGACGCCGAATCGGTTCTGGCGGCCGCTCGACAAACCGCGAAGTCATAGATAGCACAATGGCATTGAATGATCTGATCACCGTGTCCGCCACGTTCCCCTCCTGGATCAAGCTGATCCCGGGACGCCGCCACCGACCACCCGCAGGTGCCACCGTGCTATTCCCGCACGCCGGCGCGGCCGCGGCGAGTTACCGGGTGCTGGCGGCGGCGCTGGCCGCCGGCGATGACACCTACATCGTGCAGTACCCGCAGCGGGCCGACCGACTCAGCGAGCCCGGCCACCACAGCGTGCACGACCTGGCCGCCAGCCTGTTCGCGGCCGCTCCATGGGGCGACGTCGCGCCGCTGACGTTGTTCGGGCACAGCATGGGTGCGGTGGTCGCCTTCGAGTTCGCCCGCGTGGCCGAGACGCATGGGGCCGCCGTGCATAAACTCTGGGTCTCGGCCGGGCCGCCGCCCTGCGTCGTCGCCGGTATGCCCGAACTGCCGACCAGCGACGACGAATTACTGGCCGATATCGCCGATCTGGGTGGTACCGACCCCGAACTGCTTGCCGACGAGGAGTTCTTCGAACTGTTGACCACCGCGGTGCGCGCCGACTACCAGGCCTTCAACGGCTACGACCCCAGCCCCGACGTCCGCATCGGCGCCGACATCCACGTGCTGGGTGGCCATGACGACCACCGCGTCGCCACCGGCGTGCTGCGGCAGTGGGAAAGGCACACCTCCGGGGCCTTCGCGCTCTCGCTGTATGACGGCGGGCACTTTTACTTCTATGACCATGTCGACGCGATCGCCGCGCAGGTGAACGCCGGGTGATGCCGATGTCTGACAGTGGTTTTAGCGCGCGCCCGGACGCCGGCGGCGCCGATCCCGTGGTGATCGTGGGAATGGGTGTGGAAGCACCCGGCGGCATCGAAACCGCCGAGGCGTACTGGGATCTGTTGGCACACGGCCGCGAGGCGTTGGGCCCGTTCCCCACCGACCGCGGGTGGGCGGTGCGTGAACTGCTGGCCAACTCTCGCCGCAGCGGCTTCAAAGAGATTCATGACCGCGGCGGCTTCCTCACCGGCGCAACCACATTCGATCCGGAGTTCTTCGGAATCTCACCCCGCGAGGCCGTCGTGATGGATCCGCAGCAGCGGGTGGCGCTTCGGGTGGCCTGGCGTGCGTGCGAAAACAGCGGCATCAATCCCGACGACCTGGCCGGGCACGAAGTGGGCTGCTTCGTCGGCGCCTCGGCCACCGGCTACGGGCCGGAGATGGCCAAGTTCTCCGAACACAGCGGTCACCTGTTGGCCGGCACCGCGCTCAGCGTGATCTCAGGCCGCATCGCCTACACGCTGGGATTGGCCGGGCCGGCACTCACGCTGGATTCCTCGTGCGCGTCGGCGCTGGTGGCCTTCCATGTCGCGGTGCGCTCCCTGCAGAACGACGACTGCGACCTGGCCATCGCGGGTGGGGTCAACGTGCTGGGCTCGCCGGGCTTCTTCGTCGAGTTCTCCAAACAGCATGCGCTCTCCGACGATGGGTATTGCCGGCCCTACAGCGCGCAGGCGAGCGGCACCGTGTGGGCCGAGGGCGCGGCGATGTTTGTGCTGCAACGTAAGTCGGCCGCGTTGCGCGCCGGCCGGCACATCCTCGCCGAGGTGCTGTCTACCGCCATGAATCAGGACGGGCGCAGCGCCGGCCTGAGCGCGCCCAGCGGTGACGCCCAGGTGCGGCTGTTCCAGCGCGCGATCAGCCAGGCCGCGATCAAACCCGCCGAGGTGGGGATGATCGAGGGACACGGTACCGGCACCCGACTTGGCGATCGAACCGAGTTGCGCTCGCTGGCGCAGACTTACGGCGACACCGAACCGGGCGCAGGGGCCTGGCTGGGCTCGGTGAAGTCCAACCTGGGGCACTCGCTGGCCGCGGCCGGCGCGCTGGGGCTGGCGAAGGTGCTGGTATCCGCCGAGCACGGCGCCGTGCCACCGACCCTGCATGCCGGCGAAGCGAGCCCCGAAATCGAATGGGAGAAACAAGGTTTACGGTTGGCGCAGACCCTGACACCGTGGGCCGCCGTTGACGGACAACGTATCGCGGCGGTATCGGCGTTCGGGATCGCGGGCACCAACGCGCATCTGATCGTCTCCCTGCCCGAGGACGCATGATGCTCACCCATCGACTACCGGACGGGCGCATCCCGGTGGTGCTCAGCGCCCACGACCCGGAGCTGGTCCGCCGGGAAGCATCGGCGGTCGCGGACTACCTGGGTCGCGTCGGGAACTCGGCGGACCTGACCGCCGCGGTCGCGTCCACCCTGCTGCACCTGCGCAAGGTGCGACGTCACCGTGCGGTGGTGCGGGCGGCGGACAGTACCGAGCTGCTCGCGGGACTGGCCGCGATCGCGGGCGGCGAGGACCACGAACTGGTGTCGCACTCCGCGCGGACGACGCCGCCGCGCCTCGCGTTCGTGTTCCCCGGCCAGGGCAATCAGTGGCAGGCGATGGGGGCCGACGCCTACCGGCGGCTACCCGCCTACCGCGAGGCCGCCGACCGGTGCGCGCATGCGTTCACAACGGCCGAATTCCCCTCTCCGCTGCCGTATCTGGTGAGCGACGACGCACGCGACTGGTCGCGCCCGGAAATCCAGGGCGCGCAGTTCACCCACGCGGTGAGTCTGGCCGAAGCGTGGCGGTCCTGCGGGGTGCTGCCCGACGTCACCATCGGTCACAGCCTCGGCGAGTTGGCGGCGGCCTATGTGGCGGAAACGATTTCGCTGCCCGACGCGGTCAAGCTGGTGATCGCGCGCGCCACAGTCATCGACCGGCTGACCGGAAGCTACGCCATGGCGGTGCTCGGCACCGGCCTGGACACCGCGGAGTCGCTGCTGACCGAGGCGCCGGGCTGGCTGGAAGTCTCGGCGGTCAACGGGCCGTCGTCGACGGTGGTCGCCGGCGACCACCCGGCGGTGACCGCCGTGGTGCGGCTCGCCCAGCAGCGCGGCATCTTCGGCCAGCAACTGTCCGTCGACTATCCGGGCCACACCAGTGCGCTGCGGCCGCTGCGGGAGCGGCTGGCCGAACTGACTCCTCGCTCGATGTTCCGGGACGGCCCGGTGCGGTTCATCGGCTCCACGCTGGGCGCCGAGCCGGGTGCCACCACCGACTTCTCCGAGTACTGGTATGAAAACCTCTGCGGCACAGTCCGATTCGATCGCGCCGTGCAGTCCGCCCGGGCGTGCGGGGCCGACGCGTTCGTAGAGCTCTCGGCGCACCCGTCGTTGCTGTACCCGCTCGGCGACGTCGTCGAGGACGACTCGACCGTCATCGTGGGCTCGGGGCATCGCGACCGAACCATCACCGAATCGCTCTCGGCCGGCCTCGCCGCCGTCGCGATCGCCGACCCCGGCTGCAGGTGGACCGACGCGGTCCCGCGGGCCGACCGGCCCGCGCTGCGGGGCTTCCCGAACGCCCCGATGCGGGCGGTGTACCTGTGGGCGGCGCCGGAACGGTTGACCGAGGTGGCGCCGGAGCCGGCACTCACCGTGGGCGTCGAGGGCTGGCGGCCGACGACGGCACCGCTCACCCAGAATTCGGCCGCCACCGACATCGGCTTCGCCGGGACGGGCCCGCTGACCCGACGGCTCGCCGAAGCCGTTGCGGCACACGGCAGCTGCCGGGAGGTGCCGTCGCATGACGCGGAAGTCGTCGTGGTGGCCGCGGCCGAGCTCGACCAACTCGACGCCACCGCCGCGATCGAGGAGATCGCCGCCCGGTCCGACGCCGGCCTACCCGATTACCCCGCGCTGATCGGCCCCCGGTGCCGCGCCGTCTGGCTGCTCACCGCGGGCGCCGAACAGATCACGGACGATGACGCCAACGTCTCGCCGGCGCAGGCGGCGCTGGCGGGCATGCATCGCAGCGTCGGCTTCGAATTCCCCGACCAGGCATTCGGGCATCTCGACCTCGAGCACCGCGATGTCGATCCCGCCACGGCACGCGCCGCCGTCGAGGTGCTGCTCGGTGAGGCGGCCGAAATCGCCTTGCGGGGCCCCGAAACGCCCCGCCGCCTCGTCCGGACGTTCCGTACGTCGTGCGAATCGGCGCCGCGCCTCGATGCCGCCGCGCTGGACGACGTGGTGATCACCGGCGGCAGCGGAGCCATCGGGCTGCAGTACGCGCGGTATTGCCTGAAACGCGGCGCCAGAACCGTCACCCTGTTGAGCCGCAACGGCGTTGATCCGGCCGTACTCAGTGAGCTCGCCGACGGATATGACGCCGAAGTCCGCGCCCCACGCTGCGATATCACCGATCACGACGCGGTGGCGGCGGTCGCCGCGAACTCTGCGGGGCCGGGTGCGTCGTTGCTGATCCACGCCGCGGGCATCGCGCGGGCCCTCTCGCGGTCGGATCTCACCGGCGCGGACGTGGCGGCGGTCTGCGCGGCGAAGGTGCGTGGATTGGCGGTGCTGGCCGACATGTGGCCGCTGCGGCCGGACTGCCGGATCCTGGCCTGCTCCTCGGTATTCGGGGTGTGGGGCGGCTACATGCACGCGGCGTACGCGGCGTCCAACCGGATGCTCGACGTGCTGGCCGCGCAGTTGCGCGCCACGGGCCGCGACTGCACGGCGATCCGGTGGGGCCTGTGGCAGGGCGCCGGGGTGGTGGGGGGCGACGAGATCACGCGCACCGAGCGCTCCGGTCTGGTGGCGATGGAGCCGGAGCGGGCGATCGAGGCCAGCCTGCGCCGCCAGGACGGCGACCCGCTGATTTTCGACGCGGACTTCGATCGGCTCCGGGTGTTCTTCGAAAGTCAGTCCATGCCAATGCCGTTCACCACGGCACGCGCCGCCGAGGACGAGGACCGCGAAGGCCCGGTCGAGCGGCCCCTCGCCGAGATAGTGCGGGCCGAACTCGCCGCGACGTTGCACGTGGGTGATTCGCTGTCGATCGATTTGGGCGCGTCGCTGATCGATCTGGGTGTGGACTCGCTACTCGCGCTCGACCTGCGCAAGCGGCTGCGCCGCACTGTCGGCAATTCGGTTCCGGTGTCGCGCATGCTCGGCGGCATCACCGTGACCGAACTGATCGACACGTTGCGTGCCGACTCTGCCGGCGGGCCCGCGGCGCCATTGGGGCGCGCCGCCGCCACCAGCGGTGCGCACCACCCAACGCTCGCGATGCTAGAAAGGTTGGACTCCTAGCGTGACAGACCCCACCGGCGTCAGCACCCATCTCGACGACGAGCGGCTGGAATTACTGCGCCGCAAGCTCGCCGAACGTGGCCTGTCCAGGGCGACGTCCGCGGCGCCCGCGGCGCCCGACAACCGGCCACGCATGTCGGTCGGGCAACACCGGATGTGGTTCGTGCAGTCCGTCGATCCCGACGGCGCGCTGCTCAACATCTGCGTCTCCTACCGCCTGTCCGGGCCGGTCGACACCGCCCGGTTGCACCGCGCGGTTGACGCCGTCGCCGCGCGGCACCCGGTGCTGCACACGACGTACGCCACCGATAGTGAGGGCAACCCGCACCCGGTGCTCAGCGACGACCTGCGTCCCGAATGGAACGAGCACGACCTGGCCGGGCTGACCGATCAGGCGCGCCGGCTGAGGCTGGATGTGTTGGCGCAGCGCGACTTTCGCCGGCCCTTCGACCTGAGCAAGGACTCACCGCTGCGGGTCACGGTGGCGCGCCTGGCCGGCGACGAACTGATGCTGCTGATCACCGCGCATCACATCGCCTGGGACGACGGCTCGTGGGCGCCGTTCTTCGCCGACCTGACCCGCGCATACACCGACCCGCAGGCCTTCGCGGATGGCCAAGTGCTGAGCGATCTTTCGGCGGAATCGACCGCCATTCCCCCGGCGGACCTGGACTATTGGCGGCCGCGGATGGCCGGCCTGCCGGAGCCCCTCGAGCTGCCCGGGGCCAACGGTTCGGTGGTGCCCACGACCTGGCGTGCGCAGCGCGCGTTCGCTCAGCTGTCGGCGGACACCGTCGACCGGGCGGCCGCGCTGGCCCGCGAGACGGGCGCGACGCCCTACATGGTGCTGATGGCCGCGTTCGCCGCGCTCGTGCACCGCTACACGCAGTCGACCGACTTCCTGGTCGCCGCCCCGGTGCTCAACCGCGGCGTGGGCGCTGAGGATGTCATCGGGTATTACGGCAACACCGTGGTGATCCGGTTGCGTCCGCAGCCGCACCAGACGTTCCGCGAGTTGCTGGCCCATACCCGCGATGACGCGGTGGGCGCCTTCGCGCATTCGCGCGCCGACCTGGATTGGCTGGTGCGCGAGTCGAATCCCGATCGCCGGCATGGCGCCGACCGGATGACCCGGGTGAGCTTCGGACAACGCGAGCCCGACGGCCCCGGCTTCTGCCCGCCCGGCGTGCGCTGCGAACGCGGCGAATTGCGGGGCCACTTCAACCAATTGCCGCTGAGCCTGATGGTCGAGCTGAACCGGGCCCCCGACGGCTCCGCCGGTGCCACGGTGGAGGCCGAATACCTGGTGGAGGTGATGGATCAGCAGCTGGTCGAGCAGATGCTGCGCCACTACGCGGCCCTGCTGGACAGCCTGCTCGTCGAGCCCGACGCGCGACTGTCGACATGCGCGTTGATGAGCGCCGAGGACGCCGAGTGGCTGCGCGCGGTGTCGACCGGTGAGCAATTCGTCACCCCGGCCGGCACGCTGCCCGAGCTGGTCGGCCGCAGGGCGAGGCTGACGCCCGACGCCGTCGCGGTCGTGTACGAGGGTCGTGCGTATGCGTACCGGGAAATCGACGAGGAGTCGAATCGGTTGGCGCACTGGCTCGTCGAGCAGGGGATCGGCACCGAGGATCGCGTCGCGGTGCTGCTGGACAAGTCCCCCGAATTGGTCATCACGGCGCTCGGGGTGCTCAAAGCGGGCGGCGTCTACCTGCCGGTCGATCCCACCTACCCGCAGGACCGGCTCACCTTCATCCTCGAGGACGCCGACGCCAAACTGGTGCTGCGCGAACCGGTTACCGACGCGGCGCGCTACCCCGCCACCGCGCCAGAACTGATCCGCCCGCTGAGCCCGCAGAACACCGCCTACCTGATCTACACCTCGGGTTCCACCGGGCTACCCAAGGGTGTCCCGGTGCCGCACGCACCCATCGCCGAGTACTTCGTCTGGTTCGGCGACGAATACCGGGTCGACGACACCGATCGTCTGCTGCAGGTCGCCTCGCCCAGCTTCGACGTGTCGATGGGCGAGATCTTCGGCACGCTGATCATGGGCGCCCGCTTGGTGATTCCGCGTCCCGACGGGCTGCGCGACATCGGCTACCTGACGGCTCTGCTCGCCCGCGAGGGCATCACGTCGATGCACTTTGTGCCGTCGCTGTTGGGGCTGTTCCTCTCGCTGCCCGGCGTCGGACAGTGGCGGACGCTGCGACGGGTGCCCATCGGCGGGGAGCCGCTCCCCGGCGAGATCGCCGACAAGTTCCACGCCACATTCGACGCGTCCCTGCACAACTTCTATGGGCCGACCGAGACGGTGGTGAACTGCACGAGCTACCCGGTGGAGGGCGCGCAGGGCACCAGGGTGGTGCCGATCGGCAAGCCCAAGATCAACACGCAGGTGTACCTGCTCGACAATGCGCTGCAACCGGTTCCGGTCGGTGTGATCGGTGAAATCTATATCGCCGGAACGCATGTCGCGCATGGATATCACCGCAGGCCGCAGTTGACGGCCGAGCGATTCGTCGCCGACCCGTTCACCCCCGGCGGGCGGATGTACCGCTCCGGTGACCTCGCCCGCCGCAATGCCGACGGCGACATCGAATTCGTCGGCCGGGCCGACGAGCAGGTGAAGATCCGCGGTTTCCGGATCGAGTTGGGTGAGGTCGCGGCCGCGATCTCAGTTGACCCAAGCGTCGGGCAGGCGGTCGTGCTGGCCATGGACCTGCCCCAGTTGGGCAAGAGCCTGGTGGGCTACGTGACGCCGGCCCAGGGCGCGGGCACGGAAACGGTTGACGTCGAGCGCATTCGGGCCCGGGTGGCCGCCGCGCTGCCGGACTATATGACCCCGGCCGCCTATGTGGTGCTCGACGAGATCCCGATCACCGCGCACCAGAAGATCGACCGAGACGCGCTGCCGCAACCACAGATCGCGGCGGCCACCGCGTACCGTGACCCCACGACCCCCACCGAACAGCGCATCGCGCAACTGTTTTCGGGGCTGCTCGGCCACGAACGGGTGGGCGTCGACGATTCGTTCTTCGACTTGGGCGGCCACTCACTGGTCGCGACCAAACTGGTCAGCGCGATCCGCGCGGAATGCGGCGTGGAGATCGGCATCCGCGACGTGTTCGAACTCGCGACGGTCGGGGCGCTGGCCGAGCGCATCGACCAGTTGGCTTCGGGTGAACTGACACAGTCGCGGCCCAGGCTGATCGCCACCGCGCACGACGAGCCCATGCCGCTCTCGGCCTCGCAGCTGCGCAGCTGGTTCGCCTACCGGGTGGACGGGCCCAGCCGGGTCAACAACATCCCGTTCGCGGCGAAACTGACCGGGCCGTGGGACATCGACGCGCTGATCGCCGCCGTCGGCGACGTGGTCGCCCGGCAGGAAATTTTGCGCACCAGCTACGTCGAGCTGGACGGCGTTCCGTATCAGGTCGTCGGCCCGGCCGACGCCCAGGTTCCGGTGCGTCGCGAGGAGGGACCCGACGACGCCTGGCTGCGCCGGCAGCTCGACGTCGAGCGGTGTCACTGCTTCGAGCTGGACGCCGAACTGCCCCTCCGGGTCGCGGTGCTGCGCACGCGGAACACCGACGAGCACGTGCTGTCGCTGGTCGTGCATCACATCGCCTCAGACCACTGGTCGGCGGGTGTGCTGTTCTCCGACGTGATGACCGCCTACCGGGCCCGCCGCGGCGGGGAGGCGCCGTCCTGGGCCCCGCTTCGCGTGCAGTATGCGGACTACGCGGCCTGGCAGCGCGCCTTCCTGGGCGACGCCGGCGGCCAGGAATCCGCGGTGGCCGCCGACCAGCGGGAGTACTGGACCCGGCGGTTGGCCGGGTTGCCGGAGGACACTGGGCTGCGCCCGGACTTCCCGCGCCAGCCGGTGCCCAGCGGGGAAGGGGAGTCCGTCGAGTTCCACATCGGCTCGGCCACCCGCGCCAGGCTCGGCGAGTTGTGTCGCGAGCTGGGCATCACCGAATTCATGCTGCTGCAAACGGTGGTCGCCGTCGTCTTACACAAAGCCGGTGGCGGAAGCGACATTCCGCTGGGCACCCCGGTCGCCGGCCGCACCGAAGCCGAGTTGGACCAGCTGATCGGGTTTTTCGTCAACATCCTGGTGCTGCGCAACGACCTGGATGGCAACCCGACGCTGCGGGAACTGCTCAAGCGGGCCAGGGAGACCGCGCTGTCCGCCTACGCCCACCAGGACCTGCCGTTCGACCGCGTGGTCGACAGCGTCAGCCCGGTGCGCTCGCTGTCCCGCAACCCGCTGTTCCAGGTCGTGGTGCACGTCCGGGATCACCTCTCCGCCACGCGGGTCATCGAGACCGCCCCCACGGGCAACGGCGGGCAGGACACCGTCTGCACCTCGCTGGACCCCGTCTTCGACATGGCGCACGCCGATCTGAGCGTCAACTTCTTCGGCACCGACGGCTCCGGCGACATCGGCTACCACTGCAACGTCATCTACCGCACCGAGCTCTACGCGCGGGCCACCATCGAGCGGTTGGCGCAGTGGCTCGCCCGGGCGCTCACCGCGTTTGCTGACGACCTCGATCAGACTTTGCGAGAGGTCCAGCTCATCGACGCCGCCGAGCAGCGCCGCGTGCTGGCGGACTGGAGCCGCGGTGCGCGGCCGCCCCAGGACCGGCCGCGGACCATCCCGGAATTGCTGGAGCCCAGCCGGACCTGGGACACGGGTCGCGTCGCGGTGCGATGTGGCGAGCACAGCATCGATTACCCTGCGCTGCACAGGTATTCGGATAACCTGGCCGCGCTGCTGGTCGAGAAGGGCGTGGGCCCCGGGACGCTGGTCGGGCTGTCGACCCGACGCAGCATCGAGCTGGTTTTGGCGCTGGTGGCCATCATGAAGGCCGGCGCCGGCTACTTCCCGATCGATCCCGGTTATCCACAGGCGCGCAAGCAGTTCATGCTCGACGACGTGCGGCCGCCGGTCGTGGTGGCGACGGTCGACGCGGTGCACACCATGCCGGCGGTGCCCGGGACCGAGCTGATCTCCCTGGACGACCCCCAGGTTCGGGCCCTGGTGGAGCGCGACGACATCGATCCGCGGGAGACGGATTTGCGGCTGCCGAATCCCGATGACCCGATGTACCTGGTGTTCACGTCCGGTTCCACCGGCAAGCCGAAAGGCGCGGTGGGGACGCATCGTTCGATGGCCGCCCGCCTCGACTGGCAGCTGCGGCACTACCCGCCGCGCACCGATGACGTTCGGCTGGCGCAGGCCTCGATCACCTTCCTCGAGGGCGGCATGGAGATGTTGGCCGGCCTGGCGGCCGGCGCGACCATGATCCTGGCCGACGACGACGAGCAACGCGACCCCGAGGCGTTGGGGGAGCTGATGAATCGGCATTCGGTGGCGCAGGTCACCGCCGTGCCCAGCCTGGTCTCGGCGCTGGTGGACAGCCGGCCCGACGCCGTGCGGTCGCTGTCCCGGCTGGTGTGCGGTGGCGAACCGGTGAGCGCGGCGCTGCTGCAGCGTCTGGTGTCGGTGTGTGCCGACGAAAACGGCGCCGGCACCGAGCTGCTGAACAACATCGGTTCCACCGAGACCTCCGGCGCGGTGTCCCGCGGGCGGTTGGGCCTGCCGAATCCGCTTGTCGGAAGGCCGGTCCCGGGCGCGGCGGCCTACCTGCTCGACGACGGGTTGCGTCCCGTGCCGGCCGGTGTGGTCGGCGAGCTGTACTACGCCGGCGACCAGCTGGCCCGGGGGTACTGGAAACGCCCGGCCCTGACCGCGACGCGGTTCGTCGCGAATCTTTATGGCGCCGAGCCGGGTTCGCGCTTGTATCGCAGCGGTGACCTGGCCCGGTGGACCGAGGACGGTCAACTGGAGTTCGTGGGGCGTTCCGATCATCAGGTGCAGGTGCGCGGCTTCCGCGTCGAGTTGGCCGAAGTCGAGGCCGCCCTGGCGGCCGCCGGCGGCGTCGCCGCCGCCGCCGCGCGGACGTGGGAGGTGCACGGCGGCACGTCGCTGGCCGGATATGTGGTGCCGCAACGGCAGATCAGCGACGACGCCGAGAAGGCCACGTTCGCGGGGGAGGTGCGTGCCGCGATCGTCGCGACCCTGCCGGCCTACATGCTGCCGTCGTCGCTGACCGTGCTCGACGTCCTGCCGAAAACCGAGTCGGGCAAGCTGAACCGGCCCGGGCTGCCGCGGCCGGAGGTCAGCACCGGCGCCCGGACGGAACCGGCGCGCACGGACACCGAACGCGCGCTGGCCAAGGTGTTCGCCGAATTGCTGTCGACCCCCGAAATCGGGCGCCTCGACGACTTCTTCGCCCTCGGCGGCGACAGCATCCTGTCCGTGCAACTCGCCTCTCGGGCGCGCGCGGCCGGCCTGGCCGTGAGCCCGCGGATGATCTTCGAGAACCCGACGGTCCACCAGTTGGCCGCCGCGCTGGATGCCGTGGCCGACGGGGACGGCGCCGGGCAGGGTGACCAGGCCGGCGATACCCGCTTCGAGCCGATGAGCACCTCCGGACTCTCGCCGTCGGATCTGGCCGCCGTGACTCAACTCTTCTCGTCGTCTCGCGAAGGCACGACATGACGGCCGCCAAAACCGCTGTCGCGCCTGATATCGACGACGTCATGGCGCTGAGCCCACTGCAGGAGGGCTTGTATTCGCTGACCACGCTCGCCGAGTTCGCCGACGGCGAAGCGGCCGACGACCCGTACGTCATCGGCATGGCGGCAGACATCGCCGGCGAGCTCGATGTCGACCTGCTACGTCGGTGCGCGGAGCAGATGCTGGTGCGCCACCCGAACCTGCGGGCCAGCTTTTTCAGCCGGGGCATCCCGCGGCCGGTGCAGATCGTGCCGTCCCACGTCGAGTTGCCCTGGCGCCGGGTCGCCGCCACGCGCGGGGACGTGGCGGCGCTGGAGACCGCCGAACGCCGACGACCGTTCGACCTGGAACGCGGGCCGGCCATCCGCTTCCTGCTGATCGAATTACCCTGCGCGCAATGGCGTTTGGTGCTCACCGCACACCACATCGTGATCGATGGATGGTCGCTGCCGGTGTTCGTCAACGAGATGATGATCCTTTATCAGGCCGGCGGGGATCTGGCGGCGCTGCCGGTTGCGCCGCGGCCGTACCGCGATTACATCGGCTGGCTGGCGAGCCGCGACCCGGAAGCCGGCCACCGGGTCTGGCGCGAACACCTGGCGGGCATGGCGGGCCCCACCCTGTTGGCCGCGTCGCCGGGCTCGATCGAGGCGACCGAGGGCCGGCGGCCGGCGCTGCCGCGAACCACCGAACTGCGGCTGCCCTCCGGCGCCACCGCGCGGCTGGTCGACGACAGCCGGTCCCGCGGCGTCACCGTCAACACCGTGCTGCAAATGGCGTGGGCGCTGGTGCTCTCGCGGCTGACCGACTCGCACGACGTGGTGTTCGGGGTCACGGTGTCCGGCCGGCCACCCGAACTCACCGGCGTCGAGACCATGGTCGGCCTGTTCGTCAACACCGTGCCGCTGCGCGTGCGGCTCGACCCGGGCGCGACGGCCGGCGAGCAATGTCGCGCCGTGCAGCGCAACGCCGCGCTGCTGCGTGAGCACAGCTATCTCGGGCACGCCCAGCTGCGAGCCCTCGGCGGGGTCGGGGAAATGTTCGACACCCTGCTGGTCTACGAGAACTTCCCGACCGACGGGATGGCCGCGGGCGGCGAATTGACCGCCGGCGGTGTGACATTCCGCCCGTCCGCCCTGCAGACCCTGTCGCACTTCCCCGTCGCCGTCGCCGCCCACATGCAGGGCGACGAGCTGGTGGTGCTGATCGAGGCGATCGACGGAGCGCTGGGCGCCGTTCCCGCGGTCACAGTCGGCCAGCGGATACTCGCCACCGCCGAGAGGCTGCTGCGGGGCTGGGAGGGTCCGCTGCGCGCCATCAGTGTCCTGCTGGGCGACGAGGCGGACCCTCTGACCGGCGACGGAACACCAACTCCGCTGTCGCCGTTGAGCATTCACGCCCGGTTCGCCGATGTGGTGGCCCGCGCGCCGGACGACCCGGCAATCGGGGGAGCGGGCGGTACGCTGACCTATCGCGAGCTGGATCTGCAGTCCACCCGCCTGGCGGCGCGACTCGCCGGACGGGGGGTCAAGCCCGAAACACCGGTGGGCATCCGGCTTGGCCGGGGCCCGCAGTACGTCATCGCGATCCTCGCCGTGCTCAAAGCCGGCGGGATGTGCGTGCCGATGGTGCCCGGGATGCCCCCCGAACGGGTGGACTCGATCCTGCGCCAGTCGGGCGCGCTGGTCGTGTTGGACGAGGAGCTGACCGGGGACCTGTTGGGCGCCACCGAACCGCATGACGACCACTTCACCCCCGTGGACGTCTCACCCGACCAGGCCGCCTACGTCGTGTTCACCTCGGGAACGACGGGAGAACCCAAGGGCGTCGTTGGAACTCACGGCGCGGTGGGCGCGTATGCCGACGATCATCTGGACCGCGTGCTGCGGCCCGCGGCGGACAGGCTGGGCCGGCCGCTGCGCATCGCCCACGCGTGGTCGTTAGCGTTCGACGCCGCTTGGCAACCGCTGGTCGGCTTGCTCGACGGACACGGCGTGCATGTCGTCGACGAGCAGACCCAGACCGATGCCGAGGCGCTCGTCGCGCTGATCGCCGCGCACGGCATCGACATGATCGACACCACCCCGTCGATGTTTGCCCAGCTGCAGGCCGTCGGTTTGCTCAGCGAGACGCCGCTGAGTGTGCTCGCGCTGGGGGGCGAGGCGGTCGGCAGTGTGGCCTGGGCCCAGATCCGCGACGCGTGCGGCGCCGCGTCGATGACGGCGTACAACTGCTACGGGCCCACCGAGACCACGGTCGAGGCGGTGGTCGCCGCCATCGCCGGGCACGACGAGCCGGCCATCGGGCTCCCGACACGGCACACCCGCGGCTACGTGCTGGATTCCGCGCTGCGTCCGATGCCGTGCGGGGCGACGGGCGAACTGTATCTGGGCGGCGCTCAGCTCGCCCGTGGCTACCTGGGCCGCGGCCCGGAGACCGCGTCGCGCTTTGTCGCCGATCCGTTTGCGGGAGCCGAACGGATGTATCGCACCGGCGACCTGGTGCGCCGATTGCCCAGCGGCTCAATGCAATACGTGGGGCGCGCCGACGCCCAGGTGAAGATCCGCGGCCACCGCGTGGAACCCGGCGAAATCGCCGCCGCCCTCGAATCGCACCCCGGCGTGCGGCACGCCGGGGTGCTGGTCGCGCAGCGCCGCGGCGTGGCACGGCTCACCGCGTACGTGGCCACCGATTCGGCCGCCGACCGGCCCACGACGCCCGAACTGCGCAGCATGCTGAGCGCCCGGTTGCCGCGCTACATGGTTCCGCAGCGCATCGTCGTGGTCGACGAGATCCCGTTGACCGCCAACGGAAAGCTGGACGAAACCGCGTTGGCCGATCTCGACCCCGCCGAGTCCGAGGCCGGGGCGGCGACGCCCGAGACCGCGACGGAATCTGCGCTGGCCGAACTGCTCGCGGAGCTGCTCGGGCAGCCGCGCGTCGACGTCACCGCCGACTTCGTGCAGCTGGGCATGGACAGCATCGTCGCGCTGTCAGTGGTCCAATCGGCCCGCACACGCGGAATTCCGTTGCGCGCCAGGATCATTCTCGAGTGCGGCAACGTTCGTGAACTGGCCGAGGCGATCGACTGCGAAACCGCGGCCGCCACCCGGCAGGAAGACACGGGCACCGGGCCGATGCCGCTACTGCCCAACGGCCGGTGGCTCTACGAATTCGGCGACCCGCGCAGGCTCGCCCAGACCGAAGCCATCCGACTGCCCGAGACGCTGCGCCGCGAGCAGCTGGATGAGGCCTTGGCCGGCATCATCGCGGGCCACGAGGTGCTGCGTACCCGGGTGGACCGGGCCGCCATGACCCTGGTGCCGGTGCCTGCCCCCGGCGTCGCCGACGTCGTCGAAGAGGTTGAGGTCGTTGGCGATCTGAGCGCGGTGGTACCCGCCCATGTCGCCCGGGCCGTCGACCGCCTGGACCCCGAACGCGGAACGCTGCTGTCCGCGGTCTGGTTGCGGCCCCCGGCGGGGGAGAGCGTTCTGCTGCTCGCCGCGCACGTCGTCGCGCTGGACCCGGCGTCGTGGCGCGTCGTGCTCGGCGAACTGGCCGCCGCTCTGGCGGCCCTTGCCACCGGCCACGCACCGGCGCCCATTCGCGAACACACCAGCTATCGCCGCTGGGCGGACGCGCTCACGGCGCGGGCGCATCGGCTGGACACGGCGCAGTTCTGGGCGGCCCAACTCGAAGGTGACGACCCTGACCTCGGCGCCCGGCGGCTCGATCCGGTCCGCGACCGGGCCCGCGATCTGATCGTGCGTAACGCCGTCACCGATGCCGATGTCACCCGCCGGCTGCTGGAGTCGGGCCTGCCGCTGCCCACGCTGCTTATCGCCGCCACCGCCGCGGCGGTGACGCGCTGGCGCGAGCTGCGCGGTCAGCCCGCCGCGCCCCCGCTGCTCGCGCTCGAAACGCACGGGCGCGCAGACGGTTTGGTCGACCAGTCGGGTGCACGGACGATCGACACCGGCGACACGGTCGGGTTGCTCAGCTCCATCTACCCCGTACGGCTGGACTCGGCCGATCCGCACCGCGTGGGGGAGAAGCTGGCGGCCATCCCCGGCGATGGACTCGACTTCGGGCTGCTGCGTTACCTGCGGGACGACACCGCTCAGCGGCTCGCCGGCTTCGCGCCGCCGCAGCTGCTGCTGAACTATCTCGGCGCCGCGCACGCCGGCGGGGGCACGGGGTTGCGGCTCGAGCGCGAGTTACTCGCCGGGGTGTCGCCGGTGCCGGAGCCGGATCTGGCGGTGCGCCACGAGCTCACCATCGCGGCGATGGTGCTGGTCTACGACGGGGAGCGGGTGCTGGCCGCGCAGTGGCGCGCCCTGCCAGACATCCTCGATCGCACCGATATTGCTGCACTACAAGAACTTTGGATTGATTCGCTGCGGGAGGTCGTGAAATGAGCACACTTGCGATCGTGGGTGCCGGCGCCAA
This sequence comes from Mycobacterium sp. 94-17, assembly GCF_035617725.1. Taxonomy (NCBI): domain Bacteria; kingdom Bacillati; phylum Actinomycetota; class Actinomycetes; order Mycobacteriales; family Mycobacteriaceae; genus Mycobacterium; species Mycobacterium sp. 94-17. Next base: position 85,180 of record NZ_JAPIYN010000007.1, on the reverse strand, counting down.
GGCGGTGGCCGTGGCGGCCAAGGCGTTCGCGCTGCGACAGATGAGCGTCGAGGTGCCCGACGTCGTCGCCGTGGAGCGGATCGGCGTCGCGGCGAACTGGCAGGCAAGCGGCGGCTGGACCGATGGTGCGCACCGGCTGGGCACCAGCCCGGAAAAAGACGTCGGGTTTCCCTACCGCTCTGCGCTGGTGCCGCGCCGCAACGCGGAACTCGACGAGCGGATGACCCGCTATAGCTGGCAGTCATATCTGATCGCCACGGCGTCGTTCGCCGAGTGGATCGATCGCGGCAGGCCGGCCCCCACGCATCGCCGGTGGAGTCAGTACCTGGGCTGGGTCGCCGACCACGTGGGCATGAACGTGGTGCACGGTGACGTTGAGCGATTGGCGATCAGCGGGGACCGTTGGGCGCTGCACACGCACGAGACCACCGTGCACGCCGACGCATTGATGATCACCGGTCCCGGCCAGGCCGAAAGGTCCTTGCTGCCCGGCAACCCGCGGATGCTCTCGATTGCCCAGTTCTGGGACCGCGCCGCCAATCACGACCGAATCAAGGCGGAGCGGGTCGCGGTGGTCGGGGGTGGCGAGACGGCCGCGGCGATGCTCTACGAGCTGTTCCGGCACCGCGTTTCGAGCATCACCGTGATTTCTCCGCAGGCCACGCTGTTCACCCGCGGCGAGGGGTTCTTCGAGAACTCGCTGTTCTCCGATCCCACCAACTGGCCGGCGCTCACCCTTGCCGAACGTCGCGATGCGTTGGCGCGCACCGACCGTGGGGTGTTCTCGTCCAACGTGCAGGAAGCGCTGCTGGCCGACGATCGGATCCATCACCTGCGTGGCCGCGTCGCCCACGCGGTGGGCAAGGAGGGGCAGATCCGGTTGACGCTGTCCACCAACCGCGGCAGCGAGAACCTCGAGACGGTACACGGGTTCGATCTGGTGATCGACGGTTCGGGCGCCGACTCGCTGTGGTTCGCATCGCTATTCAGCCAGGACGCGCTCGATCTGCTCGAGCTCGGTTTGGGCGGGCCCCTGACCTCAGAGCGGCTGCAGGAGGGGATCGGCTATGACCTATCCGTCACGGATGTGACGCCGAAGTTGTTCCTGCCGAACTTGTCCGGACTCACCCAGGGGCCCGGTTTTCCCAACCTGAGCTGCCTTGGGCTGCTGTCCGACCGGGTGTTGGGGGCCACCGTCAGCCCGTCCAAATATTCGGTGAGCAGCAGACGCGATGAGCGCCAACCCCTTTGACGACGGCGTGGGGTGTGCAGCGACGAAATGTGTTCTGCCGCGTGCCGTCGGCGCCCGACATTCGGCACGTTTTCCCACGACGCGACCGTAGCGTCGTCGTACCGTGACCGACCCGAGACACAAATTCCGGAGTCGCGGTGCACACTTACACCATCTTCATCAACTGGAGACGTGCGAACGCGTGCGGCCATCCGCCACGGTCCATGTCCATCGAAGGGGGACCTGTGAAAACAGCGAAATCCATTGCCACGGGCGTGGCGGCCTTGACCGCCATCGGCGGCGCCGCCGCAGGTGTGGCTTCCATCGCGGCACCGATCGGCCTCGGTCAGGTGCAACTGGCCGCGGTCGGTGCGCCACTGCCGCAGGACCCGCCGCCGCCTCCTCCGCCCCCGCCGCCGGGAGCGCCGGGGCAATTGCCGACGGCGGAGCAGTTGGCCACCCTCTGCACCCAAGTAACCGACCCCGGCGTCAACTACAGGGACAAGGCCAACCTGATTGAAAACGGCGTCAGTCAAAACGAGGGCATGGTGGCCGACCACGACCTGCGGAAGGCCTACCGGAACGGGAACTTCCCCGAGCAGTTCAACGTGACGAACATCGCGCCCGCGGGCCCGAACTTGGCCCAGGCCGACGTGGGCATCACGGGGCCGAAGTTCGCCGGGCCGGTCAACAAGCACCTGGTGTTCGTCAACCAGGGCGGAAACTGGGTCCTGCAACACGACGCGGCGCTCGCCCTGGTGCAGGCGTCGACGGCGATGAACTGACAACCGACTGACCGGTGATTCGGCGGCAACGCCGACGTCGCACGCGAAACCCCATGCGCCAACGCAAGGCGGCGTATGGGGTTTCGCGTTTGATTCCCCCGTTCTGGCACAGCCGGCGCACAGTGCGCTCAGGGTTTCCCCACATCCGGTCGCCGTAACGTAACGCTGCCGGGACACGAAATACCCGACGCCAAGGGCACGCTGGCACCGCCGAGGACGCGTCGAGGTCCGTGCCCACCGAAGGGGGAACCATGAAAACCGTCAAGACGATTGCCACCGCGGTGGCAGCGCTGGGCATCGTCGGGGGCGCCGCCGCCGGGGTGGCCTCGGTGGCGACGCCGAGTGCGCCGGCCACCGCGGTGCGGCTGGCCACGGCCGGTGCGCCGCTTCCGCAGGATCAGCCGCCGGCGGCGCCGGTCGCGGGCGCCAACGTGCCCACGTCGGACCAGCTGACCGGCGTGCTCACCAGCCTTGCCGACCCCAGCGTCTCCTTCGCCGGCAAGAGCAACCTGGTGCAGGGTGGCATCAGCGGGCTCGAAGCGCACGTCGCCGACAAGAAGCTGCAGAAGGCGGCCAAGAACGGCGACCTGCCGCTGTCGTTCGACGTCACGAACATTCAGCCCGCCGCGCCAGGTTCGGCGACCGCCGACGTTGCGGTGTCCGGCCCCAGGCTGACGTCGCCGGTGACGCAGAACGTCACGTTCGTCAACCAGGGCGGCTGGGTGCTGTCGCGGGCGTCGGCGATGCAGTTGCTGCAGGCCGCCGGTCAGTGATCGCCGCGCACCGCGCGAAGGTCTAGGGTTGCGATGCGCGCCGGATCCGCGAGCACGTCGATCGCGCGGATCCGGCCGTCGCGCACCACGAAACCCATGACGGATGCCGCGCGGCCGGCGACGAAAATCACCGCGCCGGCCGCGCCGTTCACGGTCGCGGCACGCACCTCGCGTTCCGGCCCGGCGTAGCCGCGGGCCAGCTCGGCCACCGAGGCCGCGCCCCGGGCGCGGAAGACGGCCGCGTCGGCGCCGAAGTCGCCGCGCAGCACCACGTCGGGATGGAGCACCGACACCAGCCGGTCGAAGTCGCCGCCGCGGACCGCCGCGAAGAAGGCGTCGACCACCTCCCGTTGCGCGGCCACGGTGCCGTCGGGAGCCGGATCGGCCCGCTCGAGCCGTCGCCGGGCCCGGCTGGCGAGTTTGCGGGCCGACTCCGGCGTCCGGTCCACGACGGCCGCGATCTGATCGAACGGCACGGCAAAGACGTCGTGCAGCACGAACGCCAGCCGCTCGTCCGGCGACAGCGAGTCGAGCACCACGAACAGCGCCAGGCCCACCGCGTCGGCCAGCATCGCGCGGTGTTCGGGGTCGAACTCCCCGTCCGCCTCCACGATCGGATCCGGCAGGTGCGCGGCAGGCTCGGCGCCGCCGCGAAACCGGCGGTCGCGCAACATGTTCAGGCAGATGCGGGCCACCACGGTGGTCAGCCAGGCGTCCAGATTCGCTATGGCGTCCCCGGCGTCCGGTCCCGCGCTGCGGCTCAGCCGCAGCCACGCCTCCTGCACCGCATCCTGAGCGTCGTCGATCGAGCCCAGCATGCGGTAAGCGATGGCGCCCAGCCGGGGGCGGGCCGCCTCGAAGCGCGCCGCCAGCGATGCGTCCGCCGTCACGGGCGATCGGTCTCGGGAACGGCGCACACCCGGTCGCCCGAAAACCCCGCGGCCCCAATACCGAGCGCGATGTTGAAACGCGCACGCAGGTTGCCCAGGGTGATCACATGGGTCAGGGCGACCAGTTGGGCGGCATCGAAGTGCGCGCGCAGGCCCTCGAACAGTTCGTCGGTCACCTCAACCGGGGTGCGGCTGAGCGCGGTGGCGTACCGCAGGATCAACTTGTCGGTGTCGGAAAAGCACGGCGCGTCCTCGAAATCGGCCAGGGCCAGCAACTCTTCGTCGGTGATGCCCCAGCGGCGGGCGATCTGCGAGCCGAGGTCTATGCAGTATGTGCAGCGCACCGTCGTCGCCGACTTCAGGTCGGCCAGCGCCCGCCGGCGGGGACTCAAGACGTCCAGCTTCGACTCGGCCTGCTCCAACTTGCCGTAGGCGCTGAGCAGTCGCGGGATGTGCGCATACATCCGCAGCGGTTCAAGCATCCGCGCGGTTTCCAGCCCGGTCATGTGCGCGAGCTTGCGCCTGGTGAAAAAGAAGGCGATCTTGGCGCCGAGGCCTGCGTCGCGGTCGGAAACTCCTTGAAGCCGTGGCATGGCGATCCTCCTGGCAAGTTGTGGTGCTGACCAACGCCCCTACTACGTCGACACGCGGCGAGGCCAGAACGTGACACTTACCCGGGCGGGCCCGGCGCCATATCCATGTCGTACACCCGCGCGTGCAGCACGGTGCGGTTCCGCAGCGCGGCGCGCACCGCGCGATGCAGGCCGTCCTCGAGGTAGGTGATGCCCTTCCACTTCACCGCGTGCGGGAAAAGATCACCGTAGAAGGTGGAGTCCTCGGAGAGCAGGCGGTCGAGTGCGAGCACCGTTGTGGTGGTGACCAATTCGTCGAGCCGGATCTGCTGCGGCGGTATCTGCGACCAATCCTTATAGGACAGATTGTGCTCGGGATACGGCTTGCCGTCGCGCACGCCCTTGAAGATCATCGGCCGACCCTTTCCGACTCATTGCCGTCGCCCAACCGGGTCATTCTCAGAAAGGCTAACGGGTATCGCACAGCGGGCCTTCGCGTAGTGGGCCCTTTCGGGACCGCCGCTGATCACGGTCGGCGCTGCGCGAGCCCGTAAAATGAATCCGGTCAACGCGGTATCGAGGGAGGTGGCGGCAGGTGGGAAGTGCCGATGACCGTCGGTTCGAGGTGCTGCGTGCCATCGTCGCCGACTTCGTCGCGACCAAAGAGCCGATCGGATCCAAGGCGTTGGTGGACCGTCACAACCTCGGCGTCTCGTCGGCCACGATCCGCAACGACATGGCGGTACTGGAGGCCGAGGGTTACATCACCCAGCCGCACACCAGTTCCGGACGCGTGCCCACCGAGAAGGGCTATCGCGAATTCGTCGACCGGCTCGACGACGTCAAGCCGCTCTCCTCGGCCGAACGGCGCGCGATTCAAACCTTCCTCGAGTCCGGGGTCGATCTCGACGACGTGCTGCGCCGGGCGGTCCGGCTGCTGTCGCAGCTGACCCGGCAGGTCGCCGTGGTGCAGTACCCCACCCTGTCGTCGTCCACCGTGCGGCACCTCGAAGTGATCGCCCTGACCCCGGCACGGCTGCTGATGGTCGTGATCACGGATTCCGGCCGTGTCGACCAGCGGGTGGTCGAGCTCGGTGACGTCATCGACGACCACCGGCTCTCTCAGCTGCGGGATGTGCTCGGCCAGGCGCTGGTGGGCAAGAAGCTCTCGGCCGCCTCGGTCGCGGTGGCCGACCTCGCCGCGCAGTTGAGCAGCCCGGACGGCCTGGGTGACGCCGTCGGCCGGTCGGCGACGGTGTTGCTGGAGTCGCTTGTCGAACACACCGAAGAGCGGTTGCTGCTGGGCGGTACCGCCAACCTGACACGTAACGCGGCTGATTTCGGTAACTCGTTGCGCTCGATCCTGGAGGCGCTGGAAGAGCAGGTGGTGGTGCTGCGGTTGCTGGCTGCCCAGCAGGAAGCCGGTAAGGTGACGGTGCGCATCGGCCACGAGACGGCCGCCGAGCAGATACTGGGCACCTCCGTGGTGACCACCGCCTACGGCACCTCTGACACCGTTTACGGGGGAATGGGGGTGTTGGGGCCCACCCGGATGGACTATCCGGGAACTATCGCCAGCGTTGCTGCGGTTGCCCTTTATATCGGCGACGTCCTGGGTGCTCGATGAACGCGCACCCGCACGGTGGGTAGGCGCGGGAAAGACCAGGTATAGGAGAGTCAAGGGTGGCACGCGATTACTACGGGCTGCTCGGCGTGAGCAGAAACGCCAGCGATTCGGAGATCAAGCGCGCGTACCGCAAGTTGGCACGCGAACTGCATCCCGACGTCAATCCCGACGAGGCCGCGCAGGCCAGGTTCAAGGAGATCAGCGCCGCCTACGAGGTGCTCAGCGATCCGGAGAAGCGCCGGATCGTCGACCTGGGCGGGGATCCGCTGGAGAACGCGGCCGCGGGCGGCGGCGGATTCGGCGGATTCGGTGGCCTCGGCGACGTCTTCGAGGCGTTCTTCGGTGGCGGGTTCAGTGGCGGCGCGACGTCGCGCGGCCCCATCGGGCGGGTGCGGCCGGGCTCGGACTCGCTGCTGCGGATGAGGCTCGACCTCGAAGAGTGCGCCACCGGCGTGACGAAACAGGTCACCGTCGACACGGCGGTGCTCTGTGACCGATGCCAGGGCAAGGGCACCAACGGCGATTCGGCGCCGGTGCCCTGCGACACCTGCGGTGGTCGCGGTGAGGTCCAGACGGTGCAGCGCTCGCTGCTGGGCCAGGTGATGACGTCGCGGCCGTGTCCGACGTGCCGTGGCGTCGGTGTCGTCATCCCCGATCCCTGCCACCAGTGCATGGGCGACGGACGGGTGCGGGCCCGTCGCGAGATCAGCGTCAAGATCCCCGCCGGCGTCGGCGAGGGCATGCGCGTGCGGCTCGCCGCGCAGGGCGAGGTCGGCCCGGGGGGCGGCCCGGCCGGTGACTTGTATGTCGAGGTGCATGAACAGGCCCACGACGTCTTCGTCCGTGAAGGCGACGACCTGCACTGCACGATTTCGGTGCCGATGGTCGACGCGGCGCTGGGCGCCACCGTCACCGTCGACGCCATCCTGGACGGGGTCAGCGAGATCACCATCCCGCCCGGCACCCAGCCGGCATCGGTGATCACGCTGCGTGGCCACGGCATGCCGCACCTGCGGTCCGGCACCCGGGGCGATCTGCATGTCCATGTCGAGGTGGTGGTGCCCACCCGGCTGGACCACCGCGACACCGAGTTGCTGCGCGACTTCAAGGCCCACCGCAACCGTGACGTGCCCGAAGTCCGTTCCACCCACGCCGGCGGAGGCCTGTTCAGCCGGCTGCGCGAGACCTTCACCGGGCGCTAGCCGGTAGCCCGCGAAGCCGCGCACATGGTCGCGACCCTGTTCTACCTCGACGATCTGCCCGAGCCCGGCTCGCTCGCCGTGCTGGGCGGTGACGAGGGTTTTCACGCCGCCACGGTGCGGCGAATCCGTCCCGGCGAGCGACTGGTGCTCGGCGATGGGGCCGGAGCCCTGGCCCACTGCGAGGTGGAGCAGGCCGGGCGCGACGGCCTGCGCGCCCGGGTGCTCGAGCGCTGGAGCGTGGCGCCCGGCTCACCGCCGGTGACGGTCGTGCAGGCGCTGCCGAAGTCGGAGCGTTCCGAGCTCGCCGTCGAGCTGGCCACCGAAGCCGGCGCCGACGCGTTCGTGGCGTGGCAGGCCGCGCGCTGCGTGGCCCACTGGCCGGGCAACCGCGCCGACAAGGGGTTGCGCCGTTGGCGTGCCGCCGCGCGGTCGGCGGCCCGGCAATCCCGTCGGGCGCACATCCCGACGGTCGACGGCGTGCTGTCCACCGCCGAACTGGCGCGTCGGATTCGCGACGAGGTGGCCGCCGGTGCGACGGCCCTGGCGCTGCATGAGTCGGCAACCGATGGACTGGCGGATATCCAACTGGCACAAGCAAACTCGGTGTTGCTGGTGGTCGGTCCGGAGGGCGGGATCGCGGATGACGAGATGGCGGCGTTGGCCGACGCGGGCGCGGCGGCGGTGCGGCTCGGTCCCCAGGTGCTGCGGACGTCGACGGCAGCGGCGGTGGCCCTGGGCGCCCTCGGTGTGCTGACCCCGCGCTGGGACCGGCGCGCCGACGTCTCGGCAAACGACCTCACGCTGCAGGTTCGCGACACCGGCCCGTCGTCGAGTACGTTGCACAACGCTGAACAACCCAGGCCCTCGGCGTAGACTGAGACGGCCCAGCAACCCACCGACGAACCGAGAAGGCAGGCATCGAGAGCCACGTGACGCCCCGCGAGACCAGCGCTGCTGACGCAGCCGGAGCCGTCCCCGCCTCTGCTCAGGTTCGCAGCAGCATCGACGTTCCGCCCGATGTCGTGATGGGCTTGTTGGGCTCGGCGGACCAGAACCTGCGGGCCCTCGAGCGCAGTCTGAACGCCGATTTGCACGTGCGTGGCAACGCGGTCACCGTCGCGGGTGAGCCCGCCGACGTCGCGCTCGCCGAGCGGGCGATCTCCGAGCTGGTCGCCATCGTTGCCGGCGGCCAGCCGTTGACCCCGGAAGTGGTGCGGCACAGCGTCGCCATGCTGGCCGGCACCGACAACGAGTCACCGGCCGAAGTGCTGACGCTGGACATCTTGTCGCGGCGCGGCAAGACGATCCGGCCCAAGACGCTCAACCAGAAGCGCTACGTCGACGCCATCGACGCCAACACCATCGTCTTCGGTGTGGGTCCGGCCGGCACCGGCAAGACGTATCTGGCAATGGCCAAGGCGGTCAACGCCCTGCAGACCAAACAGGTCAGCCGCATCATCCTGACCCGCCCGGCCGTGGAAGCCGGTGAGCGCCTTGGCTTTTTGCCCGGCACGCTCAGCGAGAAGATCGACCCGTATCTGCGGCCGTTGTATGACGCGCTCTACGACATGATGGATCCCGAGCTGATCCCCAAGCTGATGACCGCCGGGGTCATCGAGGTGGCGCCGCTGGCATACATGCGGGGAAGAACCCTCAACTCCGCGTTCATCGTTCTCGACGAGGCGCAGAACACCACCGCCGAGCAGATGAAGATGTTCCTCACCCGGCTCGGCTTCGGATCGAAAATCGTTGTCACCGGCGACATCACGCAGGTCGACCTGCCGGGCGGCGCCAGGTCCGGCCTGCGTTCGGCCATGGAGATCCTGGACAGCGTGGACGACATCCACGTCGCGGAGCTGACCAGTGTGGACGTGGTGCGCCACCGCCTGGTCTCGGAGATCGTCGACGCCTATGCGAAGTTTGACGAGCCCGGTCTGACGGTGAACCGGGCGGCGCGGCGGGCGGCGGGCTCGCGCGGTCGTCGATGATGGTGCGGTGAGCGGACGCTATGAGCATTGAGGTATCCAACGAGTCGGGCGTCGACGTCTCCGAAACCGAACTGATCAGCGTCGCGCGCTTTGTCATCGCCAAGATGGACGTCAACCCGGCCGCCGAGCTGTCGATGGTGCTGCTGGATACCGCCGCGATGGCCGACCTGCACATGCGCTGGATGGACCTGCCCGGCCCGACCGACGTGATGAGCTTTCCGATGGACGAGCTGGAGCCGGGCGGGCGCCCGGACGCGCCCGATCCGGGCCCTTCGATGCTGGGCGACATCGTGCTGTGCCCGGAATTCGCGGCCGGCCAGGCCACCGCGGCGGGCCACAGTCTCGGCCACGAGCTGGCGCTGCTGACCATTCACGGCGTGCTGCACCTGATCGGCTACGACCACGGCGAGCCGGAGGAGGAGAGGGAGATGTTCGCCCTGCAGGACCGGCTTCTCGAGGAGTGGGTCGCCGAACAGGTCGAGGCCTACCATCAGGACCGTCAGCTCGAGCGCGACCGCCGATTGCTGGACAAGTCAAGGTATTTCGACAATTGAGGTCACTCAAGATTCTGGCGGCAGCCGCCATCGCGTTCGCACCGCTGCCGGTGTTGGTCAGCACCGGCAACGAGGCGCAGGCCGCCCCGTGTTCGGGCGCGGGATCGAGTCCCGCCGCCTGCGAGCACTGCATGTTCTACGTGAACGCCTATCACACCGCGAACGTGTGCAATGAGGACACCCGCGGGGTCCAGGGACCCCCGAGCAACGCGCCCAGACCGATCCCGCAAATTCCCGTTCCGGTGTATGAGCCGCCCCCGATCCCGTCGCCGGTGCAAGGCCCGCTGATCCTCCCGCCGCCCAACTCGGGTCAGAACGCCGTGCCGGTGGAGATCGGTCCCCCCGGGCCCGATATGCCGCGAAACGCCCCACTGGTGGCGCCGCCGCGCGGGCTGGAAGCGCCGGCCGTGGCGATCGCGGCGGCCAAGGCCGCGCCGTTGACGCGCGTCGACCCCGCCAACCCGCCCAAGCCGCCCACCCAGGTCGACTTCGACCAGCAGGTGCAAAACGTCGTGAGTTCCCACCGGGACAACGTCGACATCCTCAAGGTCGACGACCAGAAGTTCGTACGGCCGCGCCACTGGGACTACATCGACTACGACGACGCCTATCGGCGCCCGACCATCTACAACCCGCTCAACCAGCCGGTCACGTTCCGCTACTTCTACAACGGCGCCTACCAGCAGGCCCACCTGGCACGCGGGGCCCGGATGGTGCTCGACGCCGCCACCGTGGGCGTCGTCCCGTTCACCGCGGTCAGCGACAGCTATGTCGCGGCCGGCAGCTTCTACGGCGGGGGTTCGGTACCGCCGAACGACCACAACGGCGCCCCGCCACCGGACTACAAGCCGCCGGCACCCCCGAAGCTCTACGACCACGTCATTGTGTCCGTCCCCGCCAAGACGGAGACCGTCGAAGTGGGCCACGTGGCGGTGGTGGGTCACGACTCCGGCCAGCCCGCGGGCAGCCAGGACACCTTCCTGCTCGACGACTCCACCCTGGCCTGGGGGCTGATCGACAACTCCACCAGCGCGCCCGCCCAGATCAGGGTGATCAAGACCCAGCCGACACCGGGCGTCGGGCCGACCGACGACGGCAGCTTCCTGGTGCTGCTGGCCGTCCACCACCAGGAGCCCGGCCAACCCCACCAATCCGGATGGACACTGCCGCTGCGCTTCGGCGGGTTCGCGGTGGTGGTGGGCCTGATCGCCTGGCTGCTCAACCGCCGCAACCGCAACGAGGAGCAGGACGCTGAGGCTGACGCTGACGCCTAGTGCCAAGGCTTGGCAGGTCGAGAATTGACCGGCTGGTCTGAGCTGCTCGGTGCAGTCGCGCTGATCGCGCTGGGCGGATTGTTCGCGGCGATCGATGCGGCCATCAGCACGGTGTCGCTGGCCCGGGTTCAGGAGTTGGTGCGCGACGAGCGGCCCGGCGCGGTGGCATTGTCCAAGGTGATGTCGGAGCGGCCGCGCTACATCAACCTGGTGGTGCTGCTGCGGATCGCCTGCGAGACCACGGCGACCGTGCTGCTGGTGGTGTTCCTCTACGACAACTTCGGGCTGCGGTGGGGATTGTTCGGCGCCGCGACCATCATGGTGGTGACCAGCTTCGTCGTCATGGGGGTGGGGCCGCGCACGCTCGGCCGCCAGAACGCCTACTCCATTGCGTTGACGACAGTGCTTCCGCTGCAAGCGATCTCGTGGCTGTTGATGCCGATCAGCCGATTGCTGGTGGTGCTGGGTAATGCGGTGACTCCCGGCCGCGGCCTGCGCAACGGGCCGTTCGCCTCCGAGATCGAGTTGCGCGAAGTCGTCGATCTGGCCCAGCAGCGCGGTGTGGTGGCCGCCGAGGAACGCCGGATGATCCAGTCGGTCTTCGAACTCGGTGACACCCCCGCCCGCGAGGTGATGGTCCCGCGGACCGAGATGATCTGGATCGAAAGCGACAAGTTCGCCAGCCAGGCCATCAACCTGGCGGTGCGCAGCGGGCACTCCCGCATCCCGGTGATCGGCGAGAACGTCGACGACATCGTCGGCGTGGTGTATTTGAAAGACCTTGTCCAGCAGACGGTTTTGTCCGGCGACGGTGGCCGGACCCCTCCGGTGTCGAAGGTGATGCGCCCGGCGGTCTTCGTGCCGGACTCCAAGCCGTTGGACTCGCTGCTGCGGGAAATGCAGCGCGACCGCAACCACATGGCCCTTCTCGTCGACGAGTACGGCGCGATCGCCGGCCTGGTCACCATCGAGGACGTGCTGGAAGAGATCGTCGGCGAGATCGCCGACGAGTACGACCAGGCGGAGACGGCGCCGGTCGAAGACCTGGGCGACAAGCACTTCCGGGTGTCCGCCCGGCTGCCGATCGAAGACCTGGGCGAGCTGTACGGCGTGGAATTCGACGACGATCTCGACATCGACACGGTGGGCGGGCTGCTCGCCCTGGAATTGGGCCGGGTTCCGCTGCCGGGCGCCGAGGTGGTCTCGCACGGCCTGCGGCTGCAGGCCGAGGGCGGCACCGATCACCGGGGCCGGGTACGCATCAACACCGTCCTGCTCAGCCCGGTCGAATCCCGCGATCCATCCGAGGGCGAGGAACCCGTGTCTCATGACTGAATTCCGTTCCGGCTTCGTGTGTCTGGTCGGTCGTCCCAACACCGGGAAATCGACGCTGACCAACGCACTCGTCGGGAGCAAGGTGGCGATCACCTCGATGCGACCACAGACCACCCGGCACACCATCCGCGGCATCGTGCACCGAGCGGACTTTCAGATGATCCTGGTCGACACGCCGGGCCTGCACCGGCCGCGCACCCTGCTGGGCAAGCGCCTGAACGACTTGGTGCGCGATACCTATTCCGAGGTCGACGTGATCGGGCTGTGCATCCCGGCCGACGAAGCGATCGGTCCGGGCGACCGCTGGATCGTCGAACAGATCCGTTCGACCGCGCCGAAGACGACCCTGGTCGCGATCGTCACCAAGATCGACAAGACGCCGAAAGATCGGGTGGCCGCGCAGTTGGTGGCGGTCAGCGAGTTGGTCGGCGACTCGGCCGAGATCGTGCCGGTGTCGGCGCTGACCGGGGCGCAGGTCGACATCTTGATCGACGTGCTGGCCGCCGCGCTGCCGCCCGGGCCGGCGTACTACCCGGACGGGGAGCTGACCGACGAACCCGAAGAGGTTCTGATGGCCGAGCTCATCCGGGAGGCCGCCCTCGAGGGCGTTCGTGACGAGTTGCCGCATTCGTTGGCGGTGGTCATCGACGAAGTGAACCCGCGCCAGGATCGCGACGACCTGATCGACGTGCACGCGCTGCTTTACGTCGAGCGCGACAGCCAGAAGGGGATCGTCATCGGCAAGGGCGGCGCCCGGCTGCGGGAGGTGGGTACCGCCGCACGCGCCCAGATCGAAAAGTTGTTGGGCACCAAGGTTTATCTCGACCTGCGCGTCAAGGTCGCCAAGAATTGGCAGAGCGATCCCAAACAGCTTGGCCGGCTTGGCTTTTAGCGGTTGCTTGCGCGCGTCCGCTGTGGCCGACCGGGGCCCGCTGCGGCTAACCGGCGCGCGCCCGCCGCGGCCGACCAATAGGCAAGTTTCATGCGTGCTAGCGCCGGTAGTAGCGCACTTGGAAAGGACCATATGCCAGGCAGAGGCTACGCATGTGGCCCATGTGATTATTGATGCGCAGAGTCGCCCCGGCCGGCCAGCACCCGGATGGTCTGCAACGACGGATCCGCCGCGTCGGGAAGATTCATGCCGGCGTTGACGCCCGAGCAAAGATAGTCCAGCACAGCATCATTGAGGCGCTCCCCGGGGACGACGGCCGGAATGCCCGGAGGATAGGGCGTGATCTGTTCGGCCGCGATCCGGCCACTGGCACGCCGGGCAGGCACCGCCTCGACTTGCCCGAAGAACGCGTCGCGCGGCAACTCGACGGTGTCCAGTTGCAGGTCCGCAGGCGAGGGCAGCACGATACGCGGCGGCGGCTCGAACCTGTCGGCCGCGGTTCGCCATGCCCGCAGGGCATCGGTGAGACGTGCCACGGTTTCCTTATCGTCGGCGAAGGACAAGGTGGCCAGAATCCGGCGGTGATCGCTCATGCCGGTGTCAATGTGCGCGTGCGCGCGCAGCCAGTCGGCGGCCTGGTAACCCGATGTGCCGGTGCCCGATACGTCGATCAGCACCTGCATCCGGTCCAGGTCGTGGGAGGCCTGCACGCCCAGCAGTTCGTCGTCGAGCACCTCCACGTCGGGGATGAGTTCGATCTCGGCACGGACCTGCCGCGCCAAATCGAGTGCGGAACCCAGCATTTCGTGACCACGCTGCACCATTTGCCTGCGCCATCCGTCCATGGCCGCATACACCAAGACGTTGGGGCTGGTGGTCATCAGCAGGTCGGCGCAGCCGGACAGGCGGTCCCGATCGATCAGGTCGCCTTGCACGTGGAACACCGACCCCTGCTCGAAACCCGCGCCCATCTTGTGCACGCTGACCACGCAGACGTCGGCGCCCGCGTCCATTGCCCAGGTGGGCAGATCCTCATGGAACGGCAGGTGCGCCCCCCAGGCCTCGTCGATGATCAACGGCTTGCCGCGCGCATGGCACACCTCGGCGATGCCGGCGATGTCGGCGCAGGTGCCATACGGGCTGGGGCTCACGATCAGGGCTCCCGCCGCGTCGGTGTGCTTCGCCCACGCCTCTTCGACCTGCTGCGGGGAGGGCGGATGGGAGAAGTGATGCTCGGCGTCCCAGCGAGGCGTGATCCACCGCGGCTGCACACCGGAGAAGATCAAACCCGCGACGATCGATTTGTGGCTGTCCCGGCCCACCAGCAGGCTGCCGTCGCCGCCGGCGACGGCCATCATCGCCGCCTTCACCGATAGCGAACTGCCGCACGTCGAGAACCACGCGATGTCGGCACCTACGGCATCGGCCATGAGGTCCTCTGACCGTTTCAGATATTTGTTGCTGGTTCTACGGTCATCCAGGCCGCCGCTGGCCAGTACGTCATCCAGAAACGGTTCGTGGCCCAGCACGCCCAGGACCCGCTCATCGGCGCCGCGACCCTGCCGGTGGCCCGGCGGCGTGAATCCGTAGCGGTTCTGCTTGTGGTAGTCGGCCAGCGCGTCGAGCAAAGGAGCGGCCGATTGGTCCATGACGCGTGGGTACCCGCTTGTCAGGGGCTGATTCGCGGCGAAGAGGCGCGATATGCGCGCCGAGACGTCACCCGTTGGTCCCGGAGGCGTCGGTGGTCTGGTCCCACCACGCCAAGGGTTGTTTGCTCGCCCATCCGCAGACGGCTTCCAGCTCAGCGGCCAGCGAAACGAGCATGCCCTCGCTGTTCTCCGGACCCATGAGCTGCACACCGATCGGCAAGCCGTCGGAGGTGAAGCCGGCCGGCACGTTGATCGACGGCCAGCCCAGGACGTTCCACGGGAAGGTCAACGGGCACGCGGCGATCATGGCGCGGTCGGTACCGAAGCTCCCGAGCCGGTCGAAGGCGCGCGCCAGTGGCGGCGGCTGGGCGGTGGTCGGCGCCAGCACGACGTCGACGATGTCGAAGATCGAGCCCACGCGGCGTTGGTCCGCCTCTTCGTGGCGCCGGGCGGCACGCAAAATCGCTTGCCCCAGCACGGCGCCCACCCGCAGGTTGGACAGGGTCCGGGGGTCCAGCGCCACGCCGTCGCCCAGCCGCTCCTCCCACTCACGCAGGCCCGAGGTGGACCGGGCGAGGAAGTCCCAGGACAGCCGGATGCCGTAGTCCGGGTTGCCGCGCACCACGGTGTGGCCGAGCAGTTCGAGTTGCTTGCCGACGGCGCGCGTTGCGGCCAGGATCTCCGGGTGCAGCTTCGGCCGGAAACCGGTGAACGGGAAGCGGGTGGACAAAGCGATGTTCAGCGGGCCGGGCGCCTTGCCCACGTAGTCCGACGCGGTGACCGCGGGAGGCCGGTGCCGGTCGCCCTCGACGTTGCCGGCTGCGGCGTCGAGCACCAACGCCGCGTCGGCCACGGTGCGGGCCAGCACGCCGTTGACCGTGATGCCGTTGAACGCCTCCGGCAGCGGCCAGGTCGAGATGCGTCCACGCTGCGGCTTGATGCCCACCAGGTGCGTCCACGCCGCCGGGATGCGGATGCTGCCCGCGCCGTCGGAGCCGATAGCTGCGCTGACCAGGCCGGCCGCCACCGCCGCGGCGCTGCCGCCCGACGAACCGCCAGGGGTGTGCCTGCGCGACCAGGGGTTGCGGGTATGCCCGAAACCCGGCCCGCTGGTGAACGGCCATTGGCCGAGCTCGCAGCTGTTCGTCTTGCCGACGATCACCGCGCCCGCCGCCTTGAGGCGGCGCACCACCTCGGCGTCGTGCGTCGCGGGTGCGACCGACCCGTCGGTCCCGAAGGCGGTGGGCACCCCGGCGACGTCGACGTCGTCCTTCACGGCAATCGGGATGCCCAGCAGAGGGGCGGTGTCGCCGGCCGCGCGCCGCCGGTCGGCCTCCGCCGCGTCGGCCAGCGCCGATTCGGTGAGCACCACCCGGAAGGCGTTGAGCGTGGGCTGGCTGGCGTGGATGGCGTGCAGGGATCGACCCACCAATGTGGTGGACGTCACGGACCGGCTGGCCAGCTGATACAGCAGGTCAGTGAGTGTGGGCAGCAGCCGGTTACCGGATCCGGAAAGGGACCCTGGACCCGATGCAGAAGCGCCGATCACGGGGTACGAGACTAACGGCGCGGATACCCGGAATGTCGCGGCGGGGTGCAAAACTATTGTGATGCGGCTATACCGAGACCGAGCTGTTGTGTTGCGCCAGCACAAGCTCGGCGAAGCCGACCGGATCGTCACCCTGCTGACTCGGGATCACGGGCTGGTCCGCGCGGTGGCCAAGGGCGTGCGCCGGACCCGCAGCAAATTCGGTGCGCGGCTGGAGCCGTTCGCGTACATCGACGCCCAGCTGCACCCCGGCCGCAACCTCGACATCGTCACCCAGGTCGTCGCCATCGACGCGTTCGCCACCGACATCGTCAACGACTACGGCCGGTACACCTGTGGCTGCGCCATGCTGGAAACCGCCGAACGCCTCGCCGGCGAGGAGCGGGCGCCCGCCCCGGCCCTGCACAGGCTCACGGTGAGCGCGTTGCGGGCGGTGGCCGACGGTCGCCGGTCCCGCGACCTGCTGCTGGACGCCTACCTGCTGCGCGCGATGGGCATCGCCGGATGGGCGCCGGCGATCGGCGAGTGCGCCCGTTGCGCCACGCCCGGTCCGCATCGGGCGTTCCACGTCGGAGCCGGCGGCAGCGTCTGTCCCCACTGCCGCCCGGCCGGTTCGACGACGCCGCCGCCGGGGGTGCTGGATCTGATGGCCGCGCTGCACGACGGCGATTGGGACTTCGCCGAAAAGACGCCGCAATCACACCGCAACCACGTCAGCGGCCTGGTGGCCGCGCACCTGCAATGGCATCTGGAGCGGCAGCTCAAGACGTTGCCGCTGGTGGAACGGACATATCACGTCGACCGCACCATCGCCGAACGGCGCGCAGCGCTGATCGGGCAGGATATGCACTGTGGCTAAGCTCTGGACCGGCGGGCCCGGTCGACAGGCCGAACGCGCCACGGCCTCAACCGAATTCCCGCAGCTGCCCCCCGCGCCCGACGACTATCCGGTGTTCCCCGACACGTCGGCCTGGCCGGTCGCCTTTCCGGAGCTGCCGCCGTCCGCCGACGGCGGCCCGTGCCGGCCGCCGCAGCACACCTCCAAGGCCGCCCCGCCCAGGATCGAGGCCGACCGGCTGCCCAATCATGTGGCCATCGTGATGGACGGCAACGGACGATGGGCCACCCAGCGGGGGCTGACCCGCACCGACGGCCACAAGGCGGGCGAGGCTGTGGTCATCGACATCGTTTGCGGTGCAATTGAACTCGGTATCAAATGGCTCAGCCTGTATGCCTTCTCCACGGAGAACTGGAAGCGTTCTCCCGAGGAGGTCCGTTTCCTGATGGGGTTCAACCGCGACGTGGTGCGCATGCGCCGGGTAAACCTGAAGGCGATCGGGGTCAAGATCCGCTGGGTGGGTTCGCGGCCCCGGTTGTGGCGCAGCGTGATCAAGGAACTGGCGATCGCCGAGGACATGACCAAAGACAATGACGTCATCACCGTGAACTACTGCGTCAACTATGGCGGCCGTGCCGAAATAGCCCAGGCCACAAAGGAAATCGCGCGCCTGGCGGCCGCAGGCCGGCTGGACCCGGAGCGCATCACCGAGTCCACAGTGTCGCATCATCTGCAGCGGCCCGACATCCCCGACGTGGACTTGTTCCTGCGCACCTCGGGGGAGCACCGGTCCAGCAATTTCATGTTGTGGCAGGCGGCGTACGCCGAATACGTCTTTCAGGACAAGCTGTGGCCCGACTACGACCGTCGCGATTTATGGGCGGCGTGTGAGGAATACGCCTCCCGCAACCGCAGATTCGGGAGCGCATAGTGCCGTCGCTGCAGGATCGGCTGGCGTCGATACTCGGCGACGTCCTCGCGCTCGACAAGGAGGCCGACGGCGCGGTCACGGTGCGTCACGACGGCACCATCGCCTCGTTGCGGGTGGTGAACATCGCCGAGGGCCTCGATTTGGTGTCGCTCACGCAGGTCTTGGCGTGGGACCTGCCGTTGACCAAGAAGGTCGCCGAGCAGGTCGTCAAGCAGGCCCGCGACAACAACTTCGGCAGCGTGAGCCTGATCGAGAAGATCAACGACAAAGCCGTGCAACGCAATTCGGGCAGGGGTGCGTCGAAGACCGCCGACGTGATGCTGCGCTACAACTTTCCCGGCGGCGGCCTGACCGACGACGCGTTGCGCACGCTGATCCTGCTGGTGCTGGATACCGGTGCCGGGATACGCCGGACGCTGACGGCGTAACCCGCTATCGGCCTTTACAGTCCGAACAAGTGCCGAAGATTTCGATGGTGTGGCTGACGTCGGAGAAACCGTGCTTGGCGGCCACCTGGGTCGCCCACTCCTCGACCTCGTGATCGCCCACCTCGATGGTGGCGCCGCAGCTGCGGCAGACCAGGTGGTGGTGATGGTGCTCGGAACACCTCCGGTAGACCGACTCGCCCGTGTCGGTGCGCAGCGTGTCGATCATCCCCGCCGCGGCCATCGACTGCAGCGTGCGGTAGACGGTCGTCAGGCCGATGTTCTCGCCGCGGCGGCGCAGCTCGTCGTGCAGCTCCTGGGCCGACCGGAACTCATCGAGCGTCTCCAGCAACGTGGAGATCGCCGCACGCTGCCGGGTGGAGCGCACGCTGGTTCCTGTCATTGCCTCGGCTCCTCACTGGCGTGCGCGACGGCGTCCACCACGATGTGCGCGAGGTGATGATCGGCGAGCCGGTAGAGCACTTCGCGGCCGGATCGCTCCCCGGTGACCACCCCGGCCGCTTTGAGAATCTTCAGATGCTGGCTGACCAGTGGCTGGGGCACGCCGAGCGCATCCACCAGCTCGTGCACGCAGTGCTGGGACTCGCGCAGCTGCAGCACGATGGCGATGCGCACGGGCGCGGCCAGCGCGCGCAACAGTTCGCCGGCGGCATCGAGGATGTCCCGCGGCGGCGGGACGGGGTAGGTGGCTCCCGAGTGCCCGCCCGTGCCGTGGGTGTCGTGGTCGTGGGCCACCACGGCGGGGTCCGGTTCGCCGTCGTCGGCGGCCGGCATCGAGGCAGAGGCTGACGGGGACGTCATCATGGGAGCGGCATCACCTCGGGGAGTACCAGGTTGAGCGGAAACCATCCGCAACTGAATATCGTTATCGGCTGCCGTCCACTGTCACATGCGTGATGACGCATGTCAAAGGCGTCGGTGTCGATCGCTACCATGACTGATGCTCTGCGCACCGCGGTTGACCGCCGCGGGTGCCCGCCGAACCCGGAAAGGGAGTGCACCACCCCGTGGCGTCCGTCATCGACACCGTAGTGAACCTGGCCAAACGGCGCGGCTTCGTCTTTCCCTCGGGGGAGATCTACGGCGGCACCCGATCGGCGTGGGATTACGGCCCGCTGGGAGTGGAGTTCAAGGAAAACATCAAGCGGCAGTGGTGGCGCTCGGTGGTCAGCGGTCGCGACGACGTCGTGGGCCTGGACTCGTCGATCATCCTGCCGCGGCAGGTGTGGGTCGCCTCCGGCCACGTCGAGGTCTTCCACGACCCGCTGGTGGAGTCGTTGATCACCCACAAGCGCTATCGCGCCGACCATCTCATCGAGGCCTACGAAGCCAAACACGGCCACCCACCACCCAATGGCCTGGCCGACATCCGCGACCCGGAGACCGGCGAGCCGGGCCAGTGGACCGAGCCGCGCGAGTTCAACATGATGCTCAAGACCTACCTGGGTCCGATCGAGACCGAGGAGGGCCTGCACTATCTGCGCCCCGAGACCGCCCAGGGCATCTTCGTCAACTTTGCCAACGTGGTGACGACCGCCCGCAAAAAGCCGCCATTCGGTATCGGCCAGATCGGCAAGAGTTTCCGCAACGAGATCACGCCGGGCAATTTCATTTTCCGGACCCGCGAGTTCGAACAAATGGAAATGGAGTTCTTCGTCGAACCGTCGACGGCGAAAAAATGGCATCAGTATTGGATCGACACCCGCCTGCAGTGGTATGTCGACCTGGGTATCGACTCCGAGAACCTGCGGTTGTTCGAGCATCCGGCCGACAAGCTGTCGCACTACTCCGACCGCACCGTCGATATCGAGTACAAATTCGGTTTCGCCGGTAACCCGTGGGGCGAGTTGGAAGGTGTCGCCAACCGTACCGATTTCGACTTGTCCACGCACGCAAAGCATTCCGGCGTCGACCTGTCGTTCTACGACCAGGCCGCCGACACCCGGTACACGCCGTATGTCATCGAACCGGCCGCCGGCCTGACGCGGTCGTTCATGGCGTTTTTGATCGACGCCTACACCGAGGACGAAGCCCCGAACGCCAAAGGCAAGATGGAAAGACGCACGGTGTTGCGCCTGGACCCGCGCCTGTCTCCGGTCAAGTGCGCGGTGCTGCCGTTGTCCCGCCACGCCGACCTGAGCCCGAAGGCGCGGGACCTGGCCGCCGAATTGCGCAAATTCTGGAATATCGATTTCGACGACGCCGGTGCCATTGGGCGGCGTTATCGGCGCCAGGACGAAGTCGGCACACCGTTTTGTGTGACGGTGGATTTCGATTCGCTCGAGGACAACGCCGTGACGGTGCGCCGGCGCGACGACATGTCCCAGGAGCGGGTCGCGATGGATGCCGTCTCGGAGTATCTGGCGGTGCGCCTCAAGGGTTGTTGATCGTCCGCGCGCGGCCCGTCCCCTGACAGGGCCGATGCGCCGTCGCCGCCGCCGGATTCCGCCGAAACGGGGTTTGCTAAAACTGGGCCTTTCGGGGGAGGGTGCCTTAAGATCCCACTGGGGCACGACAAGTTCGCTAAAGGCCGCGCGAAACGGTGTGGCCGTTCGGGTCAGGAGCCGTTGGTTCGGCCGGTTGAGGTTGCATTTGATTCCCGCGTTTGTGTTCTTCCCTCCCGAGATCAACTCGGCCCTGATATCCGGCGGGCCGGGGCCCGGACCGCTGTTCGCGGCCGCCTCGGCGTGGGATGGCCTGGCGGTTGAGCTGTCGTCCTCGGCGTCGTCGTTTCACACGGTGGTCTCGGATCTGGCCGGTGGCCCCTGGATGGGGCCGGCGTCGACGTCGATGACCGTGGCCGCGGTGCCCTACGTGGAATGGCTGACCGTCGCCGCGGCGCAGGCGGAGGTGGCCGGTCTGCAGGCCCGCATGGCGGCGCTGGCCTACGAAGGCGCCTTGGTGGCGACGGTGCCGCTGCCGGAGGTGCTGGCGAATCGGGCGCGGTTGCTGGTCTTGATCGCGACGAATTTTCTGGGTGTGAACACCGCGGCGATCGCACAGACCGAGCTCGAGTACGTCGAGATGTGGGCGCGCGATGTGGCCGCGATGTTGGGCTATCACGCCGGGGCCCAATCGATGGCGCAGGCATTGCCGCAATTCAGTGTGCCGCCCGCGGCCCTGGGGGATAGCGCGTCGTCGGCGAGTGCTGCGGACGTGGCCGGATCGGCGACCGCACCCAGCGCCGGCGTTGCGTCGGGATTCTTCCAAAGTGTGTCCACGCTGGCGACAGCGTTCGCCTCCCAGCTGCAGTCGGTGTCGTCGGCGCTTTCGCCGGCGGGTTCGTCGGTGACGTCGTTGTTGTCGTCGGCGCCGGTGGCCACCGCCTCGTCGGTGGCGCAGGCCGGAAGCTATCCGGCCACCGCATTGATGACGCCCATGGCGACGCTGGCCCAGAGCGCGGGCCCGGCAGCGCCCGCGTCGGCGCCGTCACTGGCACCGGCGTTGGCCGGTGCGACCGGCGCGCCAATGGCTGCGCCACACAGCGCGGGCGGCACGCTGTCAGACCTGCAGCCGTTGGCCGGTGGGGGGTTGGGCGCCTTGGGCGTTGCCACAGCGGGCCTGGGCAGCGCGCGGTTCGTCGGGGCGATGTCGGTGCCCGCCGCGTGGCAGGGGGCGGTGCCCGGCTACCTCTCCGCTCCGGCGCTGGCGGGCGTGGGCTCTACGGCGCCGGCCGTGGCGGCCGCCGCCTCGACGGGTAGTGGCGTGCCGATGGCGGCGATGCCGGTGGACGAGAAGAACCCCAAGGGCGAAGACCGGGCGACGAAGGCGCAGGTGGTGAGGTCTCGTCCCAAGGTGGTTCCGCGCAACCGGCGGGGATAGCGCACGGCGCTACCGGTACAGACGTGCACATTGTGCAAATGCGCCGGAATCCAAAACTTGTGCTTGGTGGAAAGTGTTGTCGCGCGATGCGGAATTCATGCTAATGCATCTTGTAAAAATCAGTCAGCGTCTGCCCGCTCACCTCGCGATGCAGGGCGCACAAGGACACCCGCAATTCCCGTAGGTTTTACGTAAATATCGTTCGGATTGTCTTACGATCTGAGTCATTGACTGTGAATAATTCGCCACAGCGCCCGCATGCTCTGACGGCTGTGGAAGGGGGCACCGGTGCTTTTGCCTTTGGGTCCGCCGCTGCCGGCTGACACGGTGTCGGCGGTTCGCGGCGACTCCGGCGTACTCGGTGGCCTGTCGGTTCCACTCAGGTGGGGCGTGGTCGTGCCGCCCGACGACTACGACCATTGGGCGCCGAAGCCGGACGTCAGCGGCGAAGCTCCCGAGGCGGGCTCCGGCCCGACGCCGGCCGGAGACGGCGAGCGGAGCGGGCCGACCGGCAACACCG
The DNA here is from genome assembly GCF_035617725.1 of Mycobacterium sp. 94-17. Taxonomy (NCBI): domain Bacteria; kingdom Bacillati; phylum Actinomycetota; class Actinomycetes; order Mycobacteriales; family Mycobacteriaceae; genus Mycobacterium; species Mycobacterium sp. 94-17. Next base: position 62,302 of record NZ_JAPIYN010000007.1, on the reverse strand, counting down.
CGCCACGGGCCCCGGGCGTCATACCGCATTCCCCCGCAGCCGGTTGAGACCGGAGAAGAATCCCGTCGCGCCGTCGTCGCGTCAGGCGCTGCTCAGAATCGGCCGCCGCCACCCATGAAACCGCCGCCGGACGAACCGGCGCTGCCGCCGAACGAGGTTGGGCTCCAGCCGCCGAATCCACCGCCCATGCCCGAACCGAGGACGTTGCCGATGATGATCCCGCCGAGCATCGCACCCATGTCACTGTCGCCGCGCCCGCGGTAGGTCCGCTGCGCCAGTTGCACGTCATCGTTGGCCAGGGACTGCGCCGTGGCCGCCAGCGTGGACGCCGCGTTGGCGTGGGCGATCGCCTCGGTCGGCAGCGTCGCGCGCTTGTCCTGCGCGGCCTGCAGGTGCCGTCTGGCTTCGGCCAGCCGGGTGCGCGCCTCGGGGCCGACGCTGCCCCGGCGCGTGTCGATGTAGTCCGACACCGCACGCACCCGCGACTGCGCGGTGAACACCGCCTGCTCCAATGAGCGGTTCAGCTGTTCGGCGGCGGCCTGTTCCTGTTCCAGCGTGGCCAATAGCCCGTTGAGCCGGGCGTCGGCCTTGGTCAGCTTTCCGAACTCGCCCAGCGGGTCGTCGGAGGCACCGGCCCGTGCGCTGTCGACGGCGCTGATGGCCGCGTCGCGCACCGCCCCCAGATCGGCGGTGTGCGCGCTTTTGACTTTCGGTGCCTTCTGCAGCAGTTCGTCTGCGCGCGCGATGTCGTTCTGGATGTCGGACATCGCCGACGGCAGCTGGTCGATGGCGTGCCGAATGTCCCCGGCCGCGTTGTCCACCGCGTCGAGCAACGCGCGCGCCTGGCCCAGCGCGGACTCGGCGGTCCGCACGGCGTCCACGAGACGGGACTGCTGCCCGCTGACGGGGCGGGCGGCGAGGTCGCGGGCGCTGCCGATGTTGCGGTCGGCGAACGCGAGCCGCTCCTTGGCCGTCGTGACATTGCCCGACACCGACGTCAGGGCGGCAGCGCTGAAGTCCTGGTGCAGTTCGGCAAGTCGCTGTTCGGCAGGCTCGATGCGGGCGGTGAGCTCCACGTACTGCTGGGTCAGCGAGTCCAGGCGGGTGGGGGCGTTGAGCACCAGATCGCGCAACTGCTCGAATGCCTGCTTCTGTGACTCCAATTCGCGGTCGGCGTCCGCGGCCGAGACGATCACCCGGGTGAGCAGCTCGCGGCGCTGCGCGGGCGTCTCGGGTATCGCGTCGTCGAGTTGTTGCCGGATCGTGAATGCCTGGGACAGTGTCGCTTTGGCGTTGGCGACGGCCTGGATGAAGGGCTGGGTGCGGTCTTCGCCGAATTCGGCGATCGCGAGGTCCAGTTCGTTGGCGCTGGTGCGTATCGCGTTGTCGACGTCCACCACCAGTTCGCGGGACAGGTCGTCGAGCGTCTGGGGCGCCAACGCCGCCAGCGCGCCGGCGTCGGTGGGGTCGACGCCGCGTGCGGCGGCCAGCGCCGCGGCGCGGCGGCGCCTGCGCCGATGACGCATGACCAGCAACAGGATCGCGAGTGCGGCGAGAATGCCCGCCAGCACGGCCAACAGTGCCACCCGGCCCGACGAGCCCGGTGAGGTGTCCAGGCCGTTGGCCGCAGCCACCGCGGCTCCGGTCCAATCGCCGTTGTGCAGTGCGGGCTCGATCTTGTTGCGCCGCAACGTGTCGACCTGACTTGCGTTGACGCCCCTGATCGTGGACGGCACCAGGAAGGCGTACTCGCGGCTCGCCGTGCCGACGGCCAGCAGCGCGTCGTAGGCGCCCAGGTTGCTGGCGCTCAGGGTACTTTGCGCCCATCCGGTCGCGGTCTGCCCGGAGAAGTCGTCGACGTAGACCACCCACAGCCGGACATGGCGGTCGCTGTACAGCTTGTTGATTGCGGAGTCGACCGCGGCGCGCCCGGAACCCGAGAGCGCTCCCGCGTCGTCGGTGATGTAGTCGGCCAAACGCAACGGTGGTTGCGCGCCGGCCCGCGGCGCCAGCAGCAACCCACTGCCCAGGCCGACCGTGAGGATCGTCGCGATGACGGAGATCAGGCGGGCGGTGCGCATATGGTCAATGTAACCTCGCCGCGGCACATGTCAGTAGGCCTGAGTCGAGCCGAACTTCGGCGGGCGTTCCCTGGCAGACTGTGCGTCGGTGACCAGCAATCAGCGCGACCCATACGACGACTTCGACCGTGAGCGACGGGTGGCCGAAGCGCCGAAGACTGCGGGTTTGCCGGGTAGCGGGGGTCAGCACCGCAGCGACTTCGCCCGCGATCGCGCGCGGGTTCTGCACAGCGCCGCGCTGCGCCGGCTGGCCGACAAGACCCAGGTGGTCGGGCCACGCGAAGGTGACACGCCGCGGACCCGGCTGACGCACTCGCTCGAGGTCGCCCAGATCGGGCGGGGGATGGCGATCGGGTTGGGCTGCGATCTCGACCTGGTCGAGCTGGCGGGGCTGGCCCACGACATCGGGCACCCGCCCTACGGCCACAACGGCGAACACGCGCTCGATGAGGTGGCGAAGGAGTACGGCGGCTTCGAGGGCAATGCCCAGAACTTTCGAATCCTCACCAGCCTCGAGCCCAAAGTCCTTGACGCACAAGGAAATAGCGCGGGTCTGAACCTGACCCGCGCATCGCTGGACGCGGTCACCAAGTATCCGTGGCCGCGCGGCGAAGGGCTGAGAAAGTTCGGGTTTTACGACGAAGACCGCGAGCCGGCGGCCTGGGTTCGGGCGGGTGCACCCGAGGGCCGGATGTGCCTGGAAGCCCAAGTCATGGACTGGGCCGACGATGTGGCGTATTCGGTGCACGACGTCGAGGACGGTGTGGTGTCCCAGCGCATCGACCTGCGGGTGCTCGCCGACGATGACGAGGCCGCCGCGCTGGCCAAGCTGGGCGAGACCGAGTTTTCCCGGGTGCGCGCCGACGACTTCATGGCCGCCGCGCGACGGCTGTGCGCGCTGCCGGTGGTCGCCGCCGTCGGCAAGTACGACGCCACGCTCGCGGCCTCGGTGGCGCTGAAGCGGCTGACCAGTGAGTTGGTCGGCAGGTTCGCCTCGGCCGCCATCGCCACCACGCTCGCGGCGGCCGGTCCCGGACCGCTGGTGCGCCACCGGGCCGATCTGGCGGTTCCCGACCTGGTGCGTGCCGAGGTCGCCCTGCTGAAAATCCTGGCGCTGCAATTCATCATGTCCGATCCGCGGCATCAGGAAACCCAGGCCGGACAGCGGGAACGCATCCACCGGGTGGCGCACTGGCTGTACGCCGGGGCGCCCCGAACGCTCGATCCGGTCTTCGCCGCGGCCTTCAACGCCGCGGCAGACGACGGGAGGCGGTGGCGGGTCATCGTCGATCAGATCGCGTCGTACACCGAGGGCCGGCTCGAACGGGTCGACCTCCGCTCGGCCGGGCCGTAGCCGCCGACGGTCGGCAAGTCGTCCGGTCCGGGAATCGGCGGGGCCGCCGCGGGCTAGGCTCCCGATCATGAAAAAATTCAGCGGCTCGCCGTTTGTGGCCTCCTTGTTGATGGGACTTCCTGTCGTCGCCATGACCGCCTGCAGTTCGCCGCAGCATGCGAGCACCCAGCCGGGCACCACCCCTCCGGTGAAGAGTGCCGCCCCGTCGTCGTCCGGTGAGACGACGGCCCCGGCGCCCGCCGCCGGCGCGCTCACCGCGGAACTGAAGACGCCCGACGGTCGCTCGGCGGCCACCGCGACGTTCGACTTCACCGGCGGCTATGTGACCGTCACCGTGAAGACGGCCGCCCCGGGCATCGTGGCGCCCGGCATCCACGGCCTGCACGTGCACGAGATCGGCAAGTGCGAGCCGAACTCGGTGGCGCCCACCGGCGGTGCGCCCGGCAACTTCTTGTCCGCCGGCGGTCACTACCAGGCCCCGGGCCACACCGGCAAGCCGGAAAGCGGCGACCTGACGTCGCTCGAGGTCCGCCAGGACGGGTCGGCCTACCTGGTCACCACCACCGATTCGTTCACCCGGGACGACCTGCTGGCGGGCAACAAGACAGCGCTGATGCTGCACGGCGCCCAGGACACGCCGAACGCGATGGATCGGATCGCCTGCGGTGTCATCGGTACCGGCTAGCTCCGGCCGTCGCGCCTTAGACTGAGCCGATGTCAAGCCCGGCAGGTTCACGCGCGGAGGGCGATGGCCGTGCCCGGGGTCGCGGCCGGATTCCCGACCGCGACATCGCGGCCATTCGCGAACGGGTGCGCATCGACGAAGTCATCGGCGATTACGTCCAATTGCGCCGTGCGGGCGCGGATTCGCTCAAGGGCCTGTGTCCGTTTCACGACGAGAAGTCGCCGTCGTTTCACGTCCGCCCCAACCACGGTCACTTTCACTGCTTCGGCTGCGGTGAGGGTGGCGACGTGTACGCGTTCATCCAGAAGATCGAACACGTCAGCTTCGTCGAGGCCGTCGAACTGCTGGCCGACCGGATCGGCCACACCATCACCTACTCCGGGTCGGCCACCAGCGTGCAGCGCGACCGCGGTAGTCGCAGCCGGCTCGTCGCGGCCAACGCGGCCGCGGCGGAGTTCTATGCGGCGGCGCTGGAATCCGCCGAGGCGGCGCCGGCCCGCCAGTACCTGTCCGAGCGGAACTTCGACGCCGAGGCGGCCCGGCGCTTCGGTTGCGGCTTCGCGCCGTCGGGCTGGGATTCGTTGACGAAACACTTGGTGCGCAAGGGTTTTGAGTTCAAAGAACTGGAAGCGGCCGGCCTGTCCAGGCAGGGGCGGCGCGGTCCGATGGACCGCTTCCACCGCCGCCTGCTGTGGCCCATCCGGAGCTCGGCCGGCGAGGTGATCGGTTTCGGCGCCCGGCGGCTGTTCGACGACGACCCGATGGAAGCCAAGTACATCAATACGCCCGAGACGCTGCTGTACAAGAAGTCGAACGTGATGTTCGGCATCGACTTGGCCAAACGCGACATCGCCAAGGGACACCAGGCGGTCGTCGTCGAGGGCTACACCGACGTGATGGCGATGCATCTGAGCGGGGTCACCACCGCGGTCGCCTCGTGCGGCACCGCTTTCGGCGACGAGCATCTGTCGATGCTGCGCCGACTGATGATGGACGACAGTTTCTTTCGCGGCGAACTGATCTATGTTTTCGACGGCGACGCGGCCGGGCGGGCCGCGGCGCTCAAGGCATTCGGCGGCGAGCAGAACCTGGCGGGGCAGTCCTTTGTGGCCGTCGCGCCCGACGGCATGGATCCCTGCGATCTGCGACTGAAATCCGGCGACGGCGCGCTGCGCGATCTGGTGGCACGGCGAACGCCGTTGTTCGAGTTCGCTATACGCTCGGCGCTCGCCGAGATGGATCTGGACAGCGCCGAGGGGCGCGTCGCCGCGCTGCGCCGCTGCGTGCCGATGGTCAGCCAGATCAAGGACCCCACGCTGCGCGACGAGTATGCCCGTCAGCTCGCCGGGTGGGTCGGCTGGGATGACGTCGCGCAGGTCATCGGCCGGGTGCGCGGCCAGGCCAAGAAGCCCAACGCCGCGGTCAGCGCTTCCGGCAACCCGCGGGGGGAGCGGCAGGCGTCGGCCGAGGCCGTCGCCCGTCCGGACCCACGCGACCCCACCTTGTGGCCACAACGGGAGGCGCTCAAGGCGGCCCTGCAGTACCCGGCGTTCGCGGGCCCGGTGTTCGACACGCTGACCGTCGAAAGCTTCACCCATCCCGGCTACGCGGCCGTCCGGGCGGCCATCGAGACCGCCGGCGGGACGTCGAGCGGGGTCACCGGGGCGCAGTGGATCGAGGCGGTGCGCGACCGAGCCTCCTCGCCCCTGACCGCCGGCCTGGCCAGCGAGCTGGGTGTGGAGTCCATCCAGGTCGACGAGGAGAAACTGCCGCGCTACATCGGCGGTGTGCTGGCCCGGCTGCAAGAGGTATGGATGGGGCGGCAGATCGCGGAGGTGAAGTCGAAGCTGCAACGCATGTCACCGATCGACCAGGGCGACGAGTATCACGCCCTCTTCGGCGACCTGGTGGCGATGGAGTCCTACCGGCGCAGCCTGCTCGAGCAGGCTAGCGGCGGCGAGTAGACCGCGCGAGCGCGTCGTCCGCCGAACCCTCGGCGTCGCGTTCCATGACGGCCGTCTGGTCGTCGATCTCCGCCAGCGTGACGAAACCGGCGTCGGGTGAGATCCGATTGGCGACCTTACGGCGTCCACCCTCGATCATCGACTTGGCCACCGGACTGCCAGTCAGCGCGCGATACGTGCCGACGAGCTGCTCGTAGCGGCGACGCCCGGCCTTCGAGCCCAGCACGTAACCCAGTCCAAGCACCACGACATACCGGATCAAAACGTTCCTCCCGACTATCGATGGCTCCATCCTGCCTCACCGGGCGGGGGTGCGTGCGGCGGGAGCGGCGGTGGTCCGCGCCAGTTGGGTGCGGTCGTGCCAGTACGCTAGAGTCGTCCCGCGAATCGGGTTAGTCCCCTGTAGCTCAATTGGCAGAGCATTCGGCTGTTAACCGAAGGGTTGGTGGTTCGAGTCCACCCGGGGGAGCAGCGGTGCGCTCACTCCCGTGCGGCGCGGTTGGCGTTGATCTCCTCGTGGTGCGCCATGGCCCACTGCGCCAGCGAGATCACCAGCGGCAGCAACGTCCGTCCCAGCTTGGTCAATTCGTATTCGACCCGCGGTGGCACCTCGGCGTAGGCCGTGCGGTGCACCAGGCCGTCCTCGACCAGGCGCTTCAGCGTCAGGGTGAGCATCCGCTGCGAGATGCCTTCCACCGCCGCCACCAGACTGCCGAACCGCATCGGCCCGTCGCGCAGGGTGCCGATCACCAGCAGGCTCCATTTATCGCCGATGCGGTCGAGGACCTCGCGCACCGCACCGCCCTCGGGTATCCGCGGCACCTTGCGTGTGATCTCCGTCATATCAACGCCTCTTTGCTGGATGCATACATCGATGTGCCTTTTGTCGCCGCCCCAGCGCTGACGCACGATGTGGCTACGCACAAATAGTAACGATTGGGGATTGCCGTGAACATCGCACTCTGGGCCGGGCAGGGCCTGCTGGCCTTCGTCTATCTCGCCGCGGGCGGGCTCAAGGTCGTTCGGCCGCGCGAACGGCTCGTGGCATCGGGCCGGCTCGACTGGATGAAGGACCACTCGGATGCGGAGGTCAAGGCCGTCGGCGCCGTGGAGATCCTCGGCGCGCTCGGCGTGATCCTGCCGCAGGCAACCGGCATCGCCCGCGTCCTGACCCCGATCGCCGCGGTCGGCCTGGTCATCGTGCAGATGGGCGCGCTGCGTGTGCATCTGACCCGCAACGAGCGACAACCGTTGCCGGTCAACGTGATTCTGCTGCTGCTGGCGGCCTTCGTCGCGCTCGGTCGATTCGTGCGCTGAGCCCTCTCGACCAGGGTCATCCGCCGATCGCGACACCCGGCGGACTGCCCGCCCAACCCGGCGCCGGTAACAGGCCCAGATGCTCACGGAGCGTCGTGCCGCGGTATTCGGTGCGGAAGCTGCCGCGCTCCTGCAGCAGGGGCACTACCTTGTCGACGAATTCGTCGAGCCCATGCGGCGTCAGGTGCGGCACCAGGATGAAACCGTCGGAGGCATCCGACTGCACGTAGCGATCGATCTCCTCGGCCACCTGCCCCGGGGTCCCGACGAACTGCTGGCGGCTGGTCACCTCGATGATCAGCTCGCGGATCGACAGGTTTTCGGCCGCGGCCCGGGCCCGCCAGGTTGCGGCGACGGTCTTGGGGTCGCCGTGCCGCACCCGTCCCCGGGTGATGCTCGGGTTCTCGACGGGCTCGACGTCGGGCAGGGGCCCGTCGGGGTCGTAGGCGGAAAGGTCGGTGCCCCACACCTGTTCGAGGAACGCGATCGCGGTCGGGCCGCTGACCTGCTGCTCGCGGATGCGGCGGGCGTTGTCCTGGGCCTCGGCGGGAGTGTCACCGAGTGCGAACGTCGCGCCGGGCAGCACCTTGAGCTGATTCGGATCCCGCCCGTAGGCCGCGGCGCGGCCCTTCACGTCGGCGTAGTAGCGCCGGCCCGCCTCGAGCGAGCCGTGCAGCGTGAACAGCGCATCGGCGTGCTTGGCGCCGAAGTCGCGTCCGTCGTCGGAGTCACCGGCCTGCAGCAGCACCGGGTGGCCCTGCGGCCCGGCGGGCAGCGAGGCCACGCCGCGGACGTCGAAGTGCGGGCCGTCGTGTTCGACGTGGGCGATGCGGGCCGGATCGACGTAGACCCCGGCGTCGACGTCGGCGACGACGGCCCCCGGCGCCCAGCTGTCCCAGAATCGCCGCGCGACGGTGATGAATTCCTCGGCCCTGCGGTAGCGGTCGGCGTGGGCGAGGAATCCGCCGCGGCGAAAGTTCGCCCCGGTGAACGCGTCGGAGGAGGTGACCATGTTCCAGGCCGAACGGCCGTCGGACAGGTGGTCCAGCGAGGCGAATTGCCTTGCCACCTCGTAGGGTTCGTTGAACGTGGTGTTGATGGTGCCGGCGAGGCCGAGGCGGTCGGTGACCGCGGCGAGCGCGGCCAGCACCGTGAAGGTGTCGGGCCTGCCGACGACGTCGAGGTCGTGAATCTTGCCGCGATGCTCACGCAGCCGCAGGCCTTCGGCCAGGAAGAAGAAGTCGAACAATCCCCGTTCGGCCGACTTGGCAAGGTGCACAAACGATTCGAATGCGATCTGGCTGCCCGCGCCCGGATCCGACCACACCGTGGTGTTGTTCACGCCGGGGAAGTGCGCCCCCAGATGGATCTGCTTTCGGAATGCTTGTCGAGCGTTCATCCGGTCAATCCCCATCGCTTGGCGATCAGTTCGTGCGAGCGCAGCCGGTCGGCCTGCCGATGCGTCACCGAGGTGATCACCAGCTCGTCCGCGTCGGTGACCCGGCGCAGCAGTTCGAGCCGGTCGGCGACCTCGTCGGGGTTGCCGACGAATTGTGTTGCGGTGCGGTCGGCCACTAGCGCCTGCTGTTCCTCGGTCAGGGGCGGGCAGAGGTCGGGATCCGGGTAGGGGATGGCGCCGTGGCCGCTGCGGATGGAATGCACCCAGCGACCGTAACCGGAGGCGAGGTGGCGTGCGGTCGCGCTGTCTTCGGCGACCACAACGTCGGCCGACACCACCACATACGGCTCGGACAGCCGCTCCGACGGGCGAAATGCATTGCGGTATGCGGTGATCGCGTCGATCGCGGTGCCGGGGGTGATGTGGTAGCTCGCGACGAACGGGAGCCCGCGCGCGCCGGCGACCTCGGCGCTTTGGCCCTTGGTGCTGCCGAAGATCCACGGCGTCAACTGGGTGTGCTCGCCCGGAACGGCGTGCAGTCGGTGGCCGTCGACGGTGTAGGTGCCGTCCAGCAACGCTTCGATGTCGGCCAGCTGTTCGGCGAAGTCCGCGGGCTGCGCGCACGGTGGGGCGAGCACCGACGCCTGGGCCCGGAACCGGTCGCTTGCCATCAGCGGCGTCTGGTCGAAGGGCGTGGGGATGACGACGCCGGCCACCTCCCGCCACGGTGCCGGCGCGCGGTGGGACGGCTGCGGAGGCGACGCGGCGGCCTCGTGGCGCCGCTGCCCGGATCGGCCCAGCCCCATGTCGATGCGGCCGGGATAGAGCGCGTCGAGAATGCCGAAATTTTCCACCACGGCGATCGGCGTCGTGTGGCCGACCTGCACCGCGGCCGACCCGACGTGGATTCGCGTTGTGGCCGCCGCAATTTGGCCAATCAGCGTCACCGGTGACGAGCTGGCCACCGCGACGAAGTGGTGCTCGGCGAGCCAGTACCGCCGGTAGCCCCAGCGTTCCGCGTGCCGGGCCAGGTCGATGGTGTTGCGCAGCGCCGTCGCGGCGTCGCTGCCGGCGCTGATGGGGGCGAGGTCGAGGATCGACAGGGGAGTGACGGTCATGACGGCACCGTCGCGTAGCGGTTCCGCGCGGCTGCCAGGCCCAGGCGTTCGCGCAGCGTTTCGCCGTCGCGGTAGCCGGCGCGGAATCGGCCGGCGCGCTGCAGTCGCGGCACCAGGTCGTCGACGATGGCGGGCAGGTCGATGGCGTTGACCGCGGGCCGCAGCCGCACCCCGTCGACCCCGGCATCCTGCCAAGCCAATAGGAGCTCCACCAGATCGCTTGAGCGGCCGACGAATACGTGCGCATCGGAGGACAAGTCGGCCGGGGGCGCCAACGGGTCCTCGGCCAGCGACACCACCAGGTCCGCGTAGACCGAGATCTGGCGGCCCGCGGCGCGGCGCGCCCGGCCGACCTGAGCCAGGATCGCACGCAGCGATCCCTCGTCGTGCGGGGTGACGAAGGCCAGGTCGGCGCTGGCGGCGGCGAATTCGACGACCGCCGGGGTGTGTGCCAGCGCCGCCACCACCGGCTGGCCCTGCGGCGGTCGCGGGGTGATCGAGGGCCCCTTGACGGAGAAGAACTTTCCGGCGAAGTCGATGTAATGCAGCTTGTCGCGGTCGATGTAGCGGCCGGTCGCGACATCGCGGATGACGGCGGTGTCCTCCCAGCTGTCCCAGAGGCGGCGCACCACCTCGACGGCGTCGGCCGCTTCGTCGAACAGTTCCACACCGGCGGGGGCCGACCGCCGGCCGAACAGCGCTGCTTCGTGTGCCGTCGGGCTCACTCGTACCTGCCAGCCCGCCCGGCCGTGCGAGATATAGTCAAGCGTCGCAATTGCTTTCGACACGTGGAACGGCTCGGTGTGCGTGACCGTGGCAACGGGGATCAGGCCGATGTGCCGGGTGACCGGCGCGATGCGGGCGGCCACCAGGGTGGCATCGGCGCGTCCCGCCAGGCGCTGCGGCGATATCGCAGCCCGGCGCCCGGGCTGCGCGGCCAGGCTGTCGTCGATCGTCAGAAAATCCAGTAGCCCACGCTCGGCGGTGGCCGCGAGCGCGGCCCAATACCGACCGCTGAGCTGGCCGCCGCCGGTCGCATTGTGCGCGACCGCGTACCGCCACGCCTGGGGGTGCCACCCGTAGCCATCCAGGCCCACCGCCAGATGCAGTTCGGTCATGGGCTGCCCCCGGGGGTGTCGCCGTCGCGCGTGGAGGTCATAACCCACTGTGCAACGCTGCGCGCGACAATGCATTCCGTAGTTGGGTTAAGTTCAGTGTGAGTAATACTTCGTCAAGCTCACGCCCGCGGCAGGCGGCGATCAGGGGTTTGGTGCAGCGTGGCGAATTCCGGCGATCGACGCGTGTTCAGCTGCGCTCCACGGTCTTTCGCCCGGTGCGCTCAGATCGAGAAATCCTCACCGTGCCAGACGCCGGCTTCGGGCGGCCTGATGACGTGATTGGTCTGGGCGCCGTCCGCCTGGGCCTCGAGTCTGGTTACCCGGGTCAGCAGCGACTGCAGGCTGACGCCGACGAGGTCGGGCATCATCGAGTCGTCGGGGCTGCCGGGACGGCTGCGGCTGATGACCTGTCCGGGCACTCCGATGACCACCGAGCTCGACGGAACCTCTTTGACCACAACGGCGTTGGCGCCGATGCGGCTGTCGTCACCGATTTTGATCGCGCCCAGGATCTTCGCTCCGGCGCCGATGGTCACCCGATCACCGATGGTCGGATGGCGTTTCCCGGTGTCCCTGCCGCTGCCCCCGAGGGTGACGCCGTGGTAGAGGGTCACGTCCTCGCCGACCTCCGCGGTCTCCCCGATCACCACACCGGTGGCGTGGTCGATGAACAGGCCGGGACCCAGGGCGGCACCGGGGTGGATCTCGACGCCGGTCAGGATCCGGGTGATCTCGGCGGTGATCCGCGCGGCCAGCTTGGCGCCGCGCCGCCACAGCCAGTGGTTGATGCGGTGGCCCCAGATGGCGTGCACGCCCGGGTAGGCGAAGATCACCTGCAACGTGCTCGGAGCGGCCGGATCGCGCTCCCGGGCCGCCCGTATGTCACGACGTATGGCTTCGAGCATGGGTTAATCTGCCAGGTCGGCGAACAACGGCGTGCTGAGGTAGCGCTCGCCGAAGTCGGGCAGCACCACGACGACGAGCTTTCCGGCGTTCTCGGGACGGTGGGCCACCTGCAGGGCCGCGACCACCGCCGCGCCCGAGGAGATGCCGACCAGCAGTCCCTCTTCCGCGGCCAGTCGCCGGGCCAGGGTCATGGACTCCTCGTTGCCGACGGTGATCACCTCGTCGACCAGATCCGTCGCGAGCACGGGCGGGACGAACCCGGCGCCGAGGCCCTGGATGGGGTGCGGCCCTTTCTGGCCGCCGGACAGCACCGGCGACGCCGCCGGCTCCACGGCGATGAATTGCGCTGAGGGCTTGCGCTCCTTGATCACCTGTGCCACCCCGGTGATGGTGCCGCCGGTGCCCACGCCGGAGACGAAGATGTCGACTTTGCCGTCGGTGTCGCGCCACACTTCCTCCGCGGTGGTGGCGCGGTGGATCGCGGGGTTGGCCTTGTTCTCGAATTGCTGTGGCACGAAATACCGTTGGTCGCTCTTCGCCAACTCCTCGGCCTTGGCGATGGCGCCCGGCATGCCCTCGGAACCCGGGGTCAAGATGATCTCGGCACCCAAGGCGCGCAACAACATTCGTCGCTCGACGCTCATCGTCTCCGGCATGGTCAGCACGCAGTGGTAGCCGCGGGCGGCGGCCACCAGCGCCAGGGCGATGCCGGTGTTGCCGCTCGTCGGTTCGAGAATGATCGTGTCCGGTTTGATCAGGCCCGCTTGCTCAGCCGCGTCGATCATCGCGACCCCGATGCGGTCCTTGACACTGTTGCCCGGGTTGAAGAATTCCAGCTTGGCGACGACGTCGGCGACCGCACCTTCGGTGACCCGGTTCAGCCGGACCAGCGGGGTGTTACCGATCAATTGGGTGACGTTCTCCGCGATGCTCATCTACCTATTGTCTCCGACGACGTAGGACCAGGCCTCGGCCTGCCAGCTGATATCGAACTCTATGTTCATCTCGGTGGGGATGGCTAGCGCTACCGGGGTGAAGCGTTGCGACGCTTCATCGAGCGCCACTCCGGTGAGTACCCGTCCATGCGGATCGCCAACGGTTTGCGCGGTAAGCGTTATTCCCGACATGCCGGGCGCCCGGCGTACGTAGAAGTCCGTTCCGGGTGCCAGCACGCCGCCGACGGCGAAGCCGTCCGCGTCCACCAGCCGGTGACCGTCGCGGGCGCTGAGCAGCAGCGGGATTCGTACCTGAAACGGTCCTACGATCCCCGAATCCGCGGTGGCGTGGTGATCGACCAGCAGGGCTTCCTCCGTGTGGTGTGCGGCGTTTCGCGCGTGTGCGAGCAGGTAGTTGTACAGATGCACGACCTTGTCGGAGTTGCGGTAGTGGCGCGTCCCGGTGAGCCGGAAGCTGACATGCTCGATGCTGAGCGTGCCCGCCTCGGAATGCGCGACCAACCGGTAGTACCGGTACCCGCGCCCACCGCGGCCGTGGCTCGCCGACGACAGTGTGCTGCCTTCGCCCAACGTGCGTCGATGGCGGCCCTGCCCCGGGCCCACGTCGATACGTGATCCCGAAATATCTTGCCAGTCAACGCGATTGGCTGATTTCTGCAGCCGAACCGTGGTGTCCGAGGATGCGGCGATCCAGAACGAGTAGCCGCCGAGCTGCGGTGCGCCGTCGAACTCGAACGTGAGGACGTCTCCGCCGGTGCGGTCGACCGCGACGGGCACGTTGAGCGGCCGCGTGTCCAGGGCCAGGCCATTGGTGAGAAACCAGATCGCGGCCTGCGTCGCCGCGATCGCCTCGTGCTCGTTGATGTTGGCCGCGCCCAGCGGAAAACCGGCCCCGCGCACGTGCCGGCTCAGTTCGGTGGTGGTACGCATCGGAAACGAGTGCCGCAGGATCCAGTCGACCTCGGCTTCGTGGCCAGACGCGCGCAGATGCGGCAGGGCGGACCAGGTGTCGACGCGGTAGCGCGACGGGTGCTGCGGCGCGATGCCGGCGAAATCCAGCGAGTAGGCGTGCACGTTCGGGTTGAGCCTGATCAGGTCGGTGCGCGCCCAACTCTCGTCGGTGAACACGACCCGGTCGACGGTGTGGGAATAGGTGCCGCCCCGGTATCGAGTCATGCGGTGCAGCGCGGTGGTGGGCCGGACCACGGAACGCCGGCGGGTCGCTACCGGGGCCAGGGCACGGTTGGGCTCGGACAACATGGTCATGCGTCGTTGATCTTCCTGAAGGGCTTGCCATGGGCCCGCGTCTGCACACCACCGGGCGATGACCCGGCTGTACCGCCCGAAAAATGGGCTGCGCGGGGATTTCTACAGCGTCAGAAGGCTCGCGGAAATCAACAACAGCAACAACAGCAACAACAGCAACAACAGTCCACGGCGACGCAGCGCGACGGGACAAAGCACAGCTGTGCGGGGTGTTGCATGTCCCTCACTATAGGGCATCAGCCCGTGTCGACTCGTTTCGCTCATCGCGGCCCTAAACCTTCTCGGCAGGGCATAACGTTGCCTAGGCTCGGCGCGCGGATCAGCGTCTGGTGGGGGACGATGGATCCGCCCGAACCGGCCGCACAATTCGACCAAGTACGAAAGGGCCACGATGACGTCCGCTCAAAACGAGTCTCAGACACTTGGCGATCTCGCTGCCAGGCAACTTGCCAACGCGACCAAGACAGTCCCCCAGCTCTCGACGATCACGCCGCGCTGGCTGCTGCACCTGCTCGGCTGGGTCCCGGTGGAGGCCGGGATCTACCGGGTGAACCGGGTGGTCAACCCCGAACAGGTCGCCGTGACGGCGCAAGAGGGCGCCGCCCTTGACACCCCGCTCTCGGAGACCTTCGTCGACTACGAGACCAGCCCGCGCGAGTACACGCTGCGTAACATCTCCACGCTGCTCGATATCAGCACCCGGGTTTCGGATCTCTACTCCAGCCCGCATGACCAGGTCACCCAGCAGCTACGGCTGACCATTGAGACGATCAAAGAGCGCCAGGAATTCGAACTGATCAACAGCCCGGAATATGGGCTGCTGTCGCAGGTGACCCCGGAGCAGACGATTCAGACACTCGGTGGTGCGCCGACACCGGACGACCTGGACGCGCTCATCACGCGGGTGTGGAAGACGCCGAGCTTTTTCCTGACCCACCCGCAAGGCATCGCCGCATTCGGCCGCGAGGCCACCTACCGAGGCGTGCCGCCGGTGGTGGTGAGCCTGTTCGGGGCGCAGTTCATCACCTGGCGTGGCATCCCGCTAATCCCGTCGGACAAGGTGCCGGTCGAGGACGGCAAGACCAAGTTCATCCTGGTGCGCACCGGTGAGGAGCGCCAGGGCGTGGTCGGCCTCTTCCAGCCGGGCCTGGTAGGGGAGCAGGCGCCGGGCCTGTCGGTGCGGTTCACCGGCATCAACCAGCAGGCGATCGCGCGCTACCTGGTGACGCTGTACACGTCCTTGGCTGTCCTCACCGACGACGCGCTCGCCGTGCTCGAAGACGTCGCTGTGGACCAGTTCCATGAGTACAAGTGAGTACCGAGCGGTAGACGCCGAAAGCGACCTGCCCCTGGGCGCGGCGGAACTCGCGGCGCTGGCCAGCCAGCTGTACGCGGCGAGCATCCGGCCGGGTCCGGACAGCCCGCCGCAGTCGGCGCCGGTCGCCCCGCGCGGCAGTGCGCCGGACGCGACGGCGGCCACCTCGGCCGGGCAGACCGCGGCGGGCAGCACCGATCTGTATTCGGCGCCGCTTCCGCTCATTGGTGTCAAGGACATCTACGTCCCCGCTCCGACGTCTCCCGAGCCCGAACCGCCACCGCAGGCGGTACCGGTTGCCCCGCGCGGCAACCTGCCGGATACGACGGCAGCGCCGTCGGGTGCGCAGGCGGTCGGTAGCATCGCCGACCCGTACCTGCCGCCCGGCATCGGCGATCTGACCGCGTTCGAGGTCCCTACTACCGGCATCGTTCCGACGGTGCCCGGTGTGCTGGCCGGAGCACCGCCGAGCGCACCGGTCGCACCACGGGGTTCGGCGCCGTATTCGGGGATCGGTTGGCATCCCGATGCACCGTCGGTTGGTGACCTGGGCTGGTCCGGTGCGGTTCCCGCCGCGCCGGAAGCGCTCGACGCGCCGTCCGATAGCGAGTACACCTATCACTTCCTCACCGCGGCCGGCCCGGTGCCTCGACTGCCGGACGAGCACGAGATTTTCGATGTCAACGCTATCCGGGCCGACTTTCCGATCCTCAAGGAGACGGTCAACGGCAAACCGCTGATCTGGTTCGACAACGCGGCGACCACTCAGAAGCCACAGGTTGTGATCGACCGGCTGGTGCGGTTCTACACCCACGAGAACTCCAACATCCACCGCGCCGCGCACGAATTGGCGGCCCGGGCGACGGATGCCTACGAGGAGGCACGGGACACAGTAGCCGATTTCATCGGCGCGCCATCGCCGGAGAACATCGTGTTCGTGCGCGGCACTACCGAAGCGATCAACCTGGTGGCTCATGCCTGGGGCGGCAAGCATCTGCAGCCCGGTGACGAGATCGTCATCACGCACCTCGAGCACCACGCCAATATCGTTCCCTGGCAACTGATCTCGCAGAAAACGGGTGCGATTCTCAAGGTCGCCCCGATCGACGATGCGGGCAACCTCCTGCTCGGCGAGTTCGAGCAACTGCTGGGGCCGAGAACGAAGCTGGTCTCGGCCAGCCAGGTGTCCAACGCATTGGGCACGGTGGTGCCGGTGGACAAGATTGTCGAGCTGGGCCACCGCTACGGCGCCAAGGTGCTGATTGACGGTGCCCAGTCGATTCAGCACATTCCTCTCGACGTCGCCGAACTCGGTGCCGACTTCTTCGTGTTCTCCGGACACAAGATCTACGGTCCCACAGGGATCGGTGCGCTCTACGGCACTGAGGAAGCGCTGACCGAGACGCCGCCGTGGCAGGGTGGCGGCCACATGATCGCCGACGTCACGATCGAACGCTCGCTGTATCAGGGGCCGCCGACCAAGTTCGAGGCCGGCACCGGGAACATCGCCGACGCCGTCGGGCTCACCGAGGCGCTGCGGTATGTGCAGCGGCTGGGTGTAGAGCGCGTCGCCGCCTACGAGCATGCGCTGCTGGAGTATGCGACGCCGCGCCTTGCCGATATCCCCGGAGTTCGCCTGGTGGGTACCGCGGAAGAGAAGGCCAGCGTGCTGTCGTTCGTGCTCGAGGGACATGAGCCGCTTGAAGTCGGCAAGGCACTCAACGCGGAAGGCATCGCGGTTCGGGCCGGTCACCACTGCGCGCAACCTGCCCTACGGCGTCTCGGACTGGAGGCTACGGTTCGTCCCTCATTCGCGTTCTACAACACGTTCGAGGAGATCGACGTCTTCCTGCGGGCGGTGCGCCGGATCGCCGAGGGCGGCGCCAACGTCGGCTGAATGGTCGCTCGACGAGTGTGGCCCGGTTCTAGCGCCCGGGCCACACTCGTGTTTCTAAGTTCCTGTACCCCAACCGAATACGCGTGACGTCAGCAGCACGATGCCCAGGGAGACCGTCGCGACGACGGTGAGCCCGATGACCGCGACCACCAGCGGACGCCACCCGGTGCGCGCGATCTGACGGATATCGGTGTTGAGCCCCACACCGGCGAAGGTCAGCAGGAACGCCCATTTCGAGACGTTGGCGAGGTTGGCGGTTTGGCCCTTGGTCAGCCAGCCCGCGGTGGCGATCGCCGAGACCACCAGGAAGCCGAGGACGAATTTCGGGAACTTGCTCCAGATGAACGCGGCCTTGGCCCCGGCGCCCCGCGCGATCTCGTCGGCCTGCCCCCGACCCGCCCAGAACAGCGCGAAGCCCAGCACGACGAACCCGATCAGCGCGTTGCGGGTCGACTTCACCAGCACCGCGATCTTGCCGGCATGGTCGGAGTACAGGTATCCGGTGGCGGTGGTTTCGGCGGTGTTGTCCACGGAAAGCCCTGCCCACAAACCGAATTCGTGATCACTGAGGCCGATCGCATGCCCCAGCGGCGGCAACACGAACAGGGACACCGCGCCCAGCGCCAGGATCGCCGCGATCGCGTAGCTGACATCGGAATTACGGGCCCGGATCGCGCCCTTGGCCGCCACGATGGCGGACACCCCGCAGATGGACGTGCCGATCGCCAGCAGCGAGCCGAGCTTGCCCGATAACCCGAAGACGCGGGCCACCACGATGATGATCGTTCCGGCAATGGCCATGTCCACCAGGATCTACACCAGGCTGATCCCGCCGAGCTTGGCGATGTCGCCCAGCACGAATCGCGAACCGAGCGCCACGATGCCGACCTTGAGCCAGAATTCGTAGGTCAGCACGCCGGGCCGAAAGATCGGGTGCAGGCCGACGGTGTTGGTGATGAGCAACCCGATCACGATGGCCCACAACACGTATTCGATGTCGGGCACGGTCCAGTGCTGGTGCTTGGCCAGTGCGTTCCACCAGATCTGGGCGTACTTGCCCAAGACCCCGACGCCGATCAGCAGCAGGATGCCCGGCACATAGTCGAGCGGACGGGTGCTGGAGAAGGTGGATTCGGCCGAGGTTTCGTCAGGCTGGGCCTGGACTGTGCTCACGCCGATCACCAGGGGATCTTCGGGAGCACGTTGGCCACGGCCAACGCGACGAGCACGCCCGCCACCGCGGTCGCCCACCAGTCCACCGACACCGAACCGAGCCGGGCCGCCCACTCCGCCCCCTGCGAAGCGTCGGGATCCTCCCCGTCAATTGGCACGCCTTCACCCACGATGACCGCTCCTCAAGCGCTGATGGCGGCGTCTGTGCGCCGCACCCGTTGACTCCGAATGGTGGCGTCCGTGCGCTCCGCAGCCAAGTGATTGGCTCGGGCTGAATCTAGCTCTGCCGGTCGATCAGGTTGGTAGACCGTGCTTTTCGGCGTCGACGCGGTAGCGGTCCACCCACTCATCGGAGCGCTGGTCGGCCTGGCGCTCCAGCACCGGCTCGGGCGCCAGCTGCGGGTCCAGGCCCAGTGCCTCGAGGATGGATCCGACCACCTGAGTCAGGTTGCGCCACAACACCGGATACGAAATGTCCATGGGCTCGATGCCTTCTTCGGCGAACCAGTTTCGCCAGCCCTCTTCCTGCGCGCGCAGCATGCTCACCACGTGGGCGATCGCTCCGGCGTGATAGGTGGCGCGCGCGTCCCGAACCGGGTCGGGCCTGCCTCGCCACACCCGCGTCTGCACCGCCCGCCAAAACGACACCGCCTGCGAAATCACGTCGGGCCGGTAGACGTGAATCAGCAGCGGCCGCTCGCCGACCACATCGGTGATCGCGGCCAGGAGGCTGTCGCCACTGCGATCCGGCAGGTTCTTGGCACGGTCCAGCAGCAGCGGCGTCTGGTTCCACATCAGCTTGCCGCCCCACACGCCGTTCGGGGTCCGTCCGACGGTACGGATGTAGGCCCGCCAGATCTCGGGCGGCGCCAGGTCCGGCGTCCCGACGTCCAGCGGATCGAGCAGGCTGAGAATCGACTCGTCCTCGACGCCGGCGAACCACTCCCGCGGCTGGGGAGACTGGCTGGTGGACGGAAGGTATTGGAAGAACTCCTGCGGTTCGCCGGCCACGCCGGTGGCGCGCAACGACTCGACCAGCAGCGTGCTGCCGCTGCGCTGCGACGCCAACACGAGATATGACGACGGGGTACCTGTCACCGGCAGAGTCTATCCACATTGCCGAGGTCTTATCCGGGCAGCGCGATTGTGGTCAGGCTGAAGGAAACCCTTGCGGCGAAGCAAAGTTGCCCGGACCGTGGCGTTCGGCGACGACAGCCGAACGGGACGGTGGCCGTGGGTGCTCATCTGGTTTCGGTGCGGGCGGACAGCCGCGCAAGCGGCGAAATCCGTGCTGCATGGGGAAGCGCTGCGTCACATATCGTTTTGCGTGGGTACCCCGCCTCACCCGGGGGTCTGCCGCGCCGCCTGCGTGCCCCACCGGTCGGGCGTCGGTCCGTCTCTGGCGCCCGCCGCTGTACGACTGCCGCGCCAGGCCGGTACCAACACTTTTGCAGGCCAACGGCCTGCCGATCTCCTCGATAGGGCTATCGGCTCAGGCGTAGCGGGCCCTACCCACATTTTTTCTTGTTGATTGCAAACCTAACGCCGGGCATCGTCTTGCCCGTAGGTTCCCTGCATCTAGTGCGCTCAAGCAGACAGGTGCGCAAAAGCTGTGCTGCTTGCCCTAGGGCCAGCGATTGTGAACGCGTAGATGTTGTTACGAACATGGGGGTCGGGTTTGAGTCAGGGACCGCCATCGGGATGGGCAAACAGCGTAAGGGCGGCGACCCTCGCGAGGCCCATGAACGCGCTGGGCCAATTCTTTTTGCTCAGCGCCGAGGCGTTGGTGGCAGCGGTGCGCGGACCCTGGGCCTGGCGTGAAGTTCTCGAGCAGATTTGGTTCGTCGCCCGAGTTTCTATTTTTCCGACCATCATGTTGTCGATCCCGTACACGGTGCTCATCGTGTTCGTGCTCAATATCTTGCTTGTGGAGATCGGTGCGGGTGATCTCTCGGGCGCCGGTGCGGGCCTGGCCTCGGTAACCCAGGTCGGGCCGGTCGTCACTGCGATGGTCGTCTCGGGCGCCGGGTCGACCGCCATGTGCGCAGACCTGGGCGCACGGACCATCCGCGAGGAAATCGACGCGATGAAGGTGATCGGCGTGAATCCGGTTCAGGCGCTGGTGGTCCCGCGCATCATCGCCGCCACTTTCGTCGCGGTTCTGCTGTACTCCGTGGTCGCGGTGACCGGGTTGGTCGGCAGCTACATCTTTGTCGTCTACGTTCAGCACGTCACGCCCGGCGCCTTTGTTGCTGGGATGACACTGGTCACCGGGTTGCCGCAGGTGGTGATCTCGCTGATCAAGGCAACCCTGTTCGGATTGTCCGCGGGCCTGATCGCCTGCTACAAGGGCTTGTCGGTGGGCGGTGGCCCGACCGGCGTCGGTAACGCGGTTAACGAGACCGTGGTCTTCTCGTTCATGGCCTTGTTCTTCATCAACATTCTCACCACCGCGCTCGGTGTGAAGGTGACGGCCAAATGACCGATGCCGCGCGCGAGCCGTCCTGGTTCGTCACCCTCGGTCCCCGGCTCACGGATTCCACTCGCAAGCTGGGTGAGCAGACCGCCTTCTACGGGCAGTCCTTAGCAGCCATCGTTGATGCGGTACGGCGTTACCCGGGAGAACTGCTGCGCCTGATAGCCGAGATGGGCATGGGCACTGGCGCTTTGGCCGTCATCGGCGGCACGGTGGGCATCATCGGCTTCTTGACTTTGACCACCGGTGCCTTGGTCGCGGTGCAGGGCTACGACACGCTGTCCAACGTCGGCGTCGAGGCACTCACCGGCTTTCTGTCGGCGTTCTTGAACGTCCGGATGATCGCGCCCTGCACGGCCGGCTTGGCGCTGGCGGCCACGATCGGTGCGGGTGCGACGGCGCAACTGGGTGCGATGCGCATCAATGAGGAGATCGACGCGTTGGAGGTCATGGGGATCCGCGCGGTCACCTACCTGGCGTCGACCCGGATCATTGCCGGCATCCTGGTCGTCATCCCGCTCTATGCCGTCGCAGTCCTGGCGTCGTTCATCGCGGCGAAAATGCTCACGATCTATGTCTACGGCCAGTCACGAGGCGTCTACGAGCACTACTTCTCCACGTTCCTGCATCCCAACGATTTGTTGTGGTCGTTTTTGTCAGCGCTGACCATGGCAGCGGGCGTGATGGTCGTGCATACCTACTACGGTTTCACCGCGACGGGTGGTCCAGCCGGCGTGGGCGAGGCGGTCGGGCGCTCGGTACGGTCATCGATGATCGTCACGGCATTTGTGTGCCTGATGATTTCGCTGTCCGTCTACGGCCAATCCGGCAACTTCAACCTGTCGGGATAACCATATGAGTAATCACCGGGACGGCGGGCCATCGCAGCGAAACCGAGCCCGCCATAGCAAGATCGATCCAATCTGGTGGGCGCCAACGCTGTTCATCCTGGTTGGCGGCCTGATCGCGATGACGGCGGGGGCGTTTTCCGGCGAATTCCAGACCTTCGTTCCGCTCACACTGGTGTCGGACCGGGCAGGCCTGGTGATGGAAGATGGGGCCAAGGTCAAACTGCGCGGCGTCCAGGTCGGCCAGGTCGCGTTGATCGGCACCGATGTGAAGACCGCTCGGCTGCAACTGAAGATACAACCGGACGCCTTCAAGTATCTGCCGAGCAACCTCGAAGCCGAGATCAAGTCGACCACCGCATTCGGATCCAAATATGTCGATCTGATCGTTCCCGACCATGCCAGCACCACATCCCTGAAGCCCGGCGCGACACTGCATTCCCGCAACGTCACCGTGGAGGTCAACACGGTTTTCCAGAATCTGCAGTCGGTAGTCCAGGCACTAGACCCGGCAAAGCTGAACGCCATCTTGTCGGCATTTGCGCAATCGGTGCGTGGTAAGGGCGATCGGATCGGGCAAGCAATCACCGATGCCAATAACGTGCTTCTTACCGTCAATCCTCGGATGGATACGATCGATAAAGACTGGCGGCTGTTCGGCAAGACCACCGCCATCTATTCGGATGCGGCACAGAACATTCTGTCGATCCTGGATTCGGCGACGACGACCAGCGCGACCATCACGGACGACCAGCGTTCGCTGGACTCGCTCTTGCTGTCGGCGATCGGCTTCAGCCAGACCGGCATCAACGTGATCGGCCGCAACGAATCGAATATCGTGCGGTCCATGAACCTGCTCGACCCGACCATGGCGCTGTTACAGAAGTACTCACCGACCTACACGTGCCTTTTCCAGGGTGCCCAGTGGTATGTTGACCACGGTGGCCGAGATGCCTTGGGCGGCAACGGATATTCGGTAATCCTGGACGCTGCGCTGCTTTTCGGTGACGACCCTTACCGGTTCCCGAAACACCTGCCCAAGGTCAACGCCACCGGCGGCCCTGGCGGCAGACCGAGCTGCGGTTCGCTGCCCGATCCCAGTGCGAACTTCCCAGTGCGTGCGCTGGTGACCGATACCGGATGGGGGGCGGCCCCCAACGAGATCCGCACCAATGTGGCCGCGGGTAATCCGTGGTGGGCCAACTGGTTCCCGACCACCAAGAACCCTCCGGAAGCGCCACGCTACTTCTGGCGTGGGGGGCAGCCGCCGCCATGAGAAAGAAGCTATCCAGCATCATCTTGCGGGTCGCGATCTTCACCGCGGTCTGCCTGCTGTTCACCTTTGCGCTCGTCGCAGTCTTCGGGCAGTTGCGCTTCGAGGACCGCACCGGCTATCGCGCGATCTTCACCAACATCTCTGGTTTGAAGTCCGGCAACTTCGTGCGCATCGCCGGGGTGGAAGTCGGCAAGGTCGGCGACCTGAGCCTGCACCATGACGGCACGGTCACCGTCGGATTCGAAGTGGACAAGGGCGTGCGCCTCAGTGAGGGCACCAGGGCGGTCGTGCGCTACGAAAACTTGATCGGTGACCGCTATCTCGCGCTCGAAGAGGGTCCCGGGACGCCGCGGCGGTTGCCCCAGGGCGCGACCATTCCGCTGGCACGTACGTCGCCCGCACTCGACCTCGACGCACTGATCGGGGGCTTTCGCCCCTTGTTCCGCGCATTGGATCCCGATCAGGTCAACGCCCTGTCCGGTCAACTGTTGCGGATATTCCAGGGGCAGGGCGGGACGCTTTCGTCGGTGTTGTCGCAAACCTCGATACTGACCTCGACCTTGGCCGGGCGCAGCGAGCTGATCGGCCAACTGATCACCAACCTGAACACCGTGCTGCACACCTTCGCCACACGCGACCGTGAGTTCTCCGAAGCTGTGGACAAGTTGGCCCAGTTGGTGGACGGGCTGGCGCAGCGCAGGAACGACATCTCCACCGGCCTCGCCTACATCAATGCGGCCGCCGGCTCGATCACCGACCTGCTCGCCCAGTCCCGCCAGCCGATCAAAGATGTTGTGCACGAGACGGATCGCGTGTCCGGGCAAGTGCTCTCCGACAGAGAATACGTCGACAAACTTCTCACCGACCTCCCGGACATCTATCAGGTGCTCGCTCGGCAGGGCCTCAACGGCGATTACTTCGGCTTCTATTTCTGCGAGGTATTGCTCAAGCTGAACGGTAAAGGGGGCAACCCGATCTTCGTCAAACTGTTGGGCCAGCCCAGTGGGCGGTGCACACCGAAATGAGGTTGAAACTACCCAAGGTCAAATCGGCCGACCGGCGAAGCCCGTTCATGTTGGGCGTGATGGGAACCGTCATCCTGGCCTGCGTGACCGTCGTCGCCTTTCAGTACAACAAACTGCCGTTCATCAAGAACACCGACGACTACGCGGCCTACTTCGCCGAGGCCGGCGGCATCAAACCGGGTAATACCGTCCGGGTTTCGGGCATGGGCGTGGGGCGGGTCTCCGACCTTCGCCTGGAGGGAACCAAGGTTCGCGTGGGCTTCACCGTGCGCAAGGGCGTCGAGCTGGGCGACCGCACGGAGGCGGCGATCAAGACCGAGACGATTCTGGGCGCCAAGATGCTCGAGCTGACTCCGCGCGGCAACGGGCAACTTTCGGGCACCATTCCACTGGAACGCACCACCTCGCCCTATGAGCTGCCCGACGCTCTGGGTGATTTGACGACCACCATCAGCGGCCTGGATACCGCCCAATTGTCGACGGCTCTCACGACATTGGCGAACACCCTCAAAGCGACACCTACCGATGTGAGGCCCGCGCTGGAGGGGGTCGCACGGTTCTCCGACACCCTGAACGGTCGTGACGCGCAGTTACGCAACCTGCTGGGCAATGCCAACAAGGTGTCGACGGTGCTGGGTAAGCGCAGCCAGCAGATCGCCGGACTGGTGGCGAACTCCAATGCACTGCTGGCCGCGCTGCTCGATGAGCGGGATTCGCTGGATGCGCTGATGAACAACCTGACCGCGGTGTCGCATCAGATCTCCGGTCTGGTCAACGACAACAGGACCCAGCTCAAGCCCGCCCTCGACAAGCTCAACGGGGTGCTGGAGATTCTGGACAACCGCAAGGAAGACATTCAGAAAACCCTGCCCAAGTTCAAGCGGTACGCGATGTCCTTCGGCGAATGCCTGGGCTCTGGGCCATTTTTCAAGGCCTACGTCGCCAACCTGGTTCCCGGTCAAATCGGTGGCCCGGTGCTCGACGCCGACATGTATGACCGGTTCTTGGACCCCAACCAGAAGCTGCCGTCCGAGGCAGTGGACCCGCCCACCGGCACCCCGCCCGTGCCGCCGGAGAACGCGCCGGTGCCGTTGTGGTCTCAGCCGCCGTCGCCGCCACCGTCGACGCCACCCATTCGGACCATCCCTCCGCCCTCGCCGCACGATTTCGATTCGCCATGAAAGTGAGTCGAGGCACCCTGCGCAAAGCGACCGCCGCCAGCCTGATCCTGACACTGGCCGTGGCGTCGTTCCTGGTCGGCAACAAACTGTGGAAGGACGTCGAAAAGAACACCTACTCGGCGTATTTCACCGAGGCCAATGGCCTGTTCGTCGGTGACGAGATCCGGATCCTCGGCGTCGCCGTCGGCGTTGTCGACAAGATCGAGCCCCAGCCCGCCAGCTCAAAGGTGACTTTCTCGGTCGACAAGCAGTATTCGATCCCGGCCGACGCCCGTGCCGCGATCCTGTCGCCGTCGTTGGTGACCTCGCGGGCAATCCAACTCGTTCCGGCGTATTCGGGCGGCCCCAAGTTGAGCGCGGGCGCGTCGATTCCACTGAGCCGCACCGCGGTTCCGGTCGAATGGGACGACTTCCGTAAGCAGCTGGAGAAGCTGACCGATGCTCTGCAGCCGACCAGCCCCGGCGGCGTCAACTCCGTCGGCGAGTTCATCGACTCGGCGGCGGACAATGTGCGCGGCCAGGGAGACACCGCCCACGACACCGTGATCAAGCTTTCCGAAGCGATTTCAGCGCTCGGCGATCACGCCGACGACATCTTCAGCACGGTGCGTAATCTGCAGCTGCTGGTGTCCGCGCTGTATTCCAGCAGCGATCTGCTGGCGTCGTTCAACCGGAATCTGGCCGGCGTGACGACGCTGCTGTCGAACACTCCCAACGAAGTCGGCAATGCGCTGAAGTCCCTGGATGGGGCTCTCACGGATGTGCGTGATTTCCTCGCCGAGAACCGCGAGGCCGCGGGTGTCACGTTCGACCGATTGGGTTCCATCACGACGGCGCTCAACGACAGCCGCGGTGATATCAAGCAGATCCTGCACATCGCCCCTACGGTGTTCCAGAACTTTCTGAACATCTACCAGCCGGCGCAGAGCGCGATGACGGGCATCCTGGCACTGAACAACTTCGCCGACATTCCGCAGTTCATCTGCAGCTCGATCGAGGCGGCGTCGCGGGCGCGCCTGGCCCGGGTGTCGAAGCTGTGCTTGCAGTACCTCAACCCGATCATCAAAAGCCGTATCTACAACTACATTCCGGCGGGAATCAACCCGTTTGTCGGGACGCAGGCGAGGCCCAGCGAGATCACCTATAGCGAAGACTGGTTGCGGCCGGGGTACACGCCGCCACCGCCGCCAGAAGCGCCTCCGCCGCCGGACGGTCTCCCGCCGACGCCTGCCGAGCCGCCAGCGCCTGCGGTGCAGCCGGCGCCTGCCGACCAGCCGCAACCCGCCGAGGCGCCGCCTGCGCCGACCGCGACGACCAACTCGATTCAGGTGCTGCAGGATCTGATGCTTCCGACAGGACCGTCATGAGACGCGCGGTGGCGGCAATTCTCGGATTGGTGTGCATCGCTACCGTTTCGGCGTGTGACTGGCGCGGCCTGAATTCGTTCCGCCTGCCCGGCACCGCGGGTGGCGGGCCGGGTTCCTACACGATTCAGGCGCAGATGCCCGATGTCGTCACCATCCAGGAGAACACGAGAGTTCGGGTTGACGACGTCAACGTCGGCAACGTCACCAAGATCGAACTGCAAGATTGGCATGCGCTCGTCACCATGCGAATCGACGGCGATGTCCACCTGCCCGCCAATTCGACCGCCAAGCTCGGGCAAACGAGCCTGCTCGGTTCGATGCACATCGAACTTGCGCCACCCAAAGATGAGCCGCCGGTCGGCCGACTCAAAGCGGGCTCGGTCATCCCGTTGTCGCGCGCGAGCCTGTATCCCACCACCGAGCAGACCCTGGCCTCGGTGTCGATCTTGCTCAACGGCGGGGGAATCGGTCAGCTGCAGGAGATCACCCAGGCGGTCGCCAAAGCATTCGCCGGCCGAGAGAACGACATGCGCAGCCTGCTGACCCAGATCGACGAGTTCATCGCCCGCACCAACGATCAGACCGACGACATCATCGCCGCCGCTGAAAATCTCAACGCCCTGGCGGGCCAGGTCGCCGCCGGCGATACGGTCGTCGACAAAGCGCTGACGTCGGTGCCCAAAGCCCTGGACGTCTTGGCCAAAGAGCGCACCAAGATCGCCGACACGATCGATCAGGTCGGCAAATTCAGCGCGATCGCCGCCGACACGATCCACCAGAGTAGGGAATCTCTGGTGAACAACCTGCGCAACATCGCACCGGTGCTGCGCTCGCTCGCCGACGCCGGGCCCTCGCTCACTAAGGGTCTGGACGGACTGGCGACCTACCCGTGGCCGGCATCCACCGTGCGGAATTGGTTCCGCGGTGATTACGCCAACCTCACCCTGATCGTGGATCTGACGTTGAGCCGCATCGACCAGGGACTGTTCACCGGCTCGCGATGGGAAGGTAACCTCACCCAACTCGAACTGCAGTGGGGCCGCACCATCGGGATGCAGCCGAGCCCGGTCACCGGGGGAAACCCGCTGACCTATCCGTACCATTTCGGGGGATACTGAATGCTTCGGTTGAATCGCCGGACGTGGATCCAGCTGTCGATCCTGACTCTGGTGACCGTTGTTGCCTGTGGCGCAATGGCGTTCAACTTCATGAAGCTGCCCGCCACGCTGTTCGGGGTCGGGGAGTACAGAATCACGGTCGATCTGCCGCAATCGGGCGGGCTCTACCAGACCTCTGTCGTCACCTACCGCGGTACCGACGTGGGCCAGGTCAAGTCGGTCGGCGTCACCGCCACCGGCGTGCGCGCAGTGCTCGCCATGAGATCCGGAGTCAAGGTGCCGTCCGACGTGCAGGCGTCGGTGCACAGCCGATCGGCGATCGGCGAGCAGTACATCGAACTGACCCCGCTGCCCGGCAACGACGGCAAACCTTCCCGGATGCTGCGCGATGGCGACGTCATCACCGCGGGCCATGTCGATGTGCCCGTCGACATCGGGCACCTGCTCGACATGACAAACCGTGCACTGCAAGCGATTCCACGTGACAACTTGCGCACGGTGATCGACGAGACCAATCGGGCGGTCGGCGGCCTCGGACCGGAGCTGTCCCGTATCGTCGACGGGTCGACCGCGCTGGCCATCGCGGGCGGCAAGACCATCGACCCGCTGGCCACCCTCATCGATCAGTCGCCGCCGGTACTCAACTCACAGGTGCAGACATCGAGTGCGATCGCTACGTGGGCCGGCCGCACCGCGGCCATCATGGCGCAGTTCAAGGCGGAGGATGCCGCAGTGCGAGATCTGTTGACGCAGGGCACTTCCGGCATCGAGGAAGGCCGCGCGATACTGGACCGGGTGGCGCCGGCGTTGCCGGTGCTGTTCGCCAATCTGGTAAGCCTCGGTGACATCGCCGTGGTCTACCGCCACGACATCGAACAACTCCTGGTGCTGCTCCCGCAGGGCATCGCGGCCATGGCGGCCATCATCGTGCCGAGTTCGAATACGAAGCAGGAGTACCGGGGCGCCCAGTTGGACTTCAACCTCAACCTCAACCTGCCGCCGCCGTGCACTACCGGCTACCTGCCGCCGCAGCAGCGCCGCTCACCGGCCAGCGTTGATGCGCCGGATCGGCCGGCTGCGGACCTGTTCTGCCGGGTGCCGCAAGACTCGGAGTTCAATGTCCGTGGCGTGCGCAATATCCCGTGTGAGAGCAAGCCGTGGAAGCGGGCGCCCACCGTCGAACTGTGCGAAAGCGATGAGGAGTACGTGCCGCTCAACGACGGTTACAACTGGAAAGGCGACCCGAACGCCACCTACTCGGGTCAGGGCGTGCCGCTCTACCCGCCGGGGCAGGATCCGCGATTGCCACCGCCGCGCGGCACCGCTCCGGCGCCGGTCGCGCCACCCCCGCCGCCCGCGGTCGCGACCTACGACCCGGCCACCGGCGACTACACCGGGCCCGACGGCCGCCGCTATACCCAATCGGACCTCGCCCACCCGCGTGCCAAGAACTGGCAACAACTACTTGTCCCGCAACCCTGAGAGTCTGAAGGAGCACAATGGCGGACGAACCTGATACCCCGACGACGGAGGAAAGCGTCGACCAGTCAACGGAACTCGACGGGGCCGAGGACGTCGACGCGGCCGCGCCGGAACCGGCCGGGGCCGAGGAGGACCAGGCCGAGGACGGCGATGGTGGTGTGAGTCCATCCACCGGCCGACTCGCGCGGTGGCGCCGGATTGCCCAACGGCGGCGGCTCTCGCGGACCGCATCGGCCTTGGTGGCCGGCGGCCTCATCGTGGCCACTTTGGCTGGATTGACGGGTTGGCTCGGATACCGCGCCTACCAAAAGCACGACGGCCAGGCCCGGCAGAACTTGTACGTTGCGACGGCCCGTCAGAGCGCGGTGAACCTCACCACGATCGACTACACCCGGGTCGACGCCGACGTACAACGGATCCTGGATTTGGCCACCGGCGCATTCCGGGACGACTTCGAGCAGCGCTCCAAGCCGTTCATGGAGGTTGTCAAGGCGGCGCAGTCGAAATCGGAAGGGACGGTCACCGATGCCGGACTGGAATCTCAGCGCGGTGACTCCGCGCAGGTCTTGGTGGCGGTGGCGGTGAAATCGCGCACCGCCGCAGGCGAAGAGGCGCCGCGCGAATGGCGCATGCGGATCGAGGTCCGCTCGGTCGGCGACGACGCCAAGGTCTCCAACGTGGTGTTCGTGCCATGACGACATTGAAGGAGGACGGGAAAGTCGACACCACCGACGAGGAACGGGACTCGCCGGAATCGCAGCCCACCGAATCGTCCGCCGACGTACGCCCGGCGGCGAAGCGGGCACGGCGCCCCATCGTGTGGTCACGGTTGTTGGCCTACGGGATATTGCCGGCGTTCGCATTGGCGTTGGCGCTCGGCGCGGGTTACCTGAAGTGGTCGGCGGGGGCAGCCGACAGCCTCGCGCTGGCCCGAGCAGAATCGGTGCAGGCCGCGCGCGAAGACGCGGTCGCCTTATTGACGTATCACGCCGACACGGTGGACAAGGACCTCGCCGCGGCCCGTGAACGGCTGACTGGTGAGTTCAAGGATGCCTACGCCGAGCTGACACGCCAGGTCGTCGTGCCCGGTGCCAAAGAGAAGCACATCTCGTCGGTGGCCAAAGCCAATGCGGCAGGCTCTGTTTCGGCGACCGCGAGCCATGCCGTGGCCCTGGTATATCTCGACCAGACGGTGACCATCGGCGGAGGCGCCCCCACGGACACCCAACCCGTCGTTCGGGTGACCCTGGACAAGGTCAATGGCCGGTGGCTGGTGTCGCGCTTCGACCCCGTGTAATCCGAGGAACCGCCATGGAAGTATCGGTCCGCCGTTGCGCTCGCGTGCTGCCGGCCGGCGTTGTGTTGTTCGGCACAGCCGTTTTGGCGGCTCCCGTCGCGCAGGCCGACAACAAGCGGCTCAACAGCGCGGTCGTCTCCGCCGTCTATACCCTGCAGCACCAGGCGGGCTGCACTAACGACGTCATCAGAAACAACGCGCTCACGCTGGCCGCCGAGTGGCATGCCGAGGACATGATCAACAACCGAAACATCAACGACGACACAGGCTCCGACGGTTCATCACCGCAAGACCGCGCCAACGCCGCCGGCTTTCGCGGCAGGGCCGCCGAGACGGTGGCCATCAACCCGGCCATCGCCATCAGCAGCCTGGAACTGGTCAACCAGTGGTACTACAACCCGGACGACATGGCGATCATCCGCGATTGCGCCAACACCACCATCGGCGTGTGGTCGGACAACAGCATCGACCGCACCGTGGTGGTGGCGGTGTACGGGCAGCCGGACCCGCCCAAACGCTAGACGATTCGACCCGGCCGGCTTAGGAGGAACGTTCGAATGATCTTCACACAGCACTATTTGCAGTGCCTGTCGCAAGCCTCCTACTTGATAGGGGACAAAACCACGGGTCGTGCGGTTGTCGTCGATCCGCGGCGCGATGTGGGTATCTATCTCGAGGAAGCAGAGGAAAACGGCCTCCGCATCGAACGGGTCATTGAGACACATATCCACGCCGACTTCCTCAGTGGTCACCTGGAATTAGCGGAGGCTACCGGGGCGGTGATCTCGTACGGCGAACAGGCCGGCGTTGAATTCGCGATCGAGCCGCTGCGCGATGGACAGCGACTATCGCTGGGCGAGGTGACCTTCGAGATACTGTCCACGCCTGGCCACACACCGGAATCGATATGCATTGTGGTCTACGAGCATCCCGGGGACGGGGTGCCCTACGGCGTGCTCACCGGTGACACGCTCTTCGTCGGAGACGTTGGGCGGCCTGATCTTTGCTCATCCTCGGGTATCAGCGCGAAAGAACTTGCGGCGCAACTGTACGAATCGCTGCACGACAAACTCTTGACGTTGCCTGACGCGACGCGAGTCTTTCCGGCGCACGGCGCCGGATCATCGTGCGGCAAAAACCTGTCAAGCGATACCAGCTCGACTATCGGCGAGCAAAGGAAAAACAACTACGCGTTGACGAAGTCGGATGTGCACTCCTTCATTGCTGCGGTTACCGAGGGCCAGTCGGTGCAGCCTCCCTACTTCAAGTTCGACTCCAAACGCAATGCTGAGGCGCACCCACTGCTCGACGAGGAGGCCCCGCCCCTGCTGGGCGTCGACGCGGTGCTGCAGCGCGCCGAAGACGGTGCCGTTCTGCTGGACACCCGCGACCCGGGCGATCACGCCGCGGGCCATCTGCGCGGAGCGGTCAACATCAGTCTGCACGGACGGTTCGCCGAGTGGGCCGGCAATGTGTTGTCACCGGAGCGCGACATCGTGCTGGTCGGCGACCCGGCGCATGCGCGTGAATCCAAGATCCGGCTCGCTCGCGTCGGATTCGATCGAGTCATCGGCCAGCTGCGCGACCTCGCAGAGGTCGTCACCCGTCGACAAGATCTTGTCGAGTCTGCTTCTCGGCTGAGTGTCCACCAACTGGCCGGCTTGCGCGATATCGAGCACCGATTGCAGGTTGTGGACGTGCGGGGACCGGGAGAAGTCGAGGAGGGCATCATCCCCGGCGCCAGGCTGATCCCCTTGCCGACCCTGACCGCGTCACTGTCTGAAATCGACCAGACCGCTCCCGTCGCCCTCTACTGCGCCAGCGGTGTCCGCTCCATGGTCGCCGCCAGTGTGCTGCGGGCATCGGGTTTCCATGACGTGTCGGACGTCCTCGGGGGATACGGGGCCTGGAAGGACGCCGAGATGCCAGTGGCCGGCGACGACGAGGTCGACAGCATCGCGGATACGGGGTAGACCGTCGTTGCCGCGGTGCTGCTAGCTCGCTCTTTCCCGAAAGACCGCCTCTTTGAGGTCAGACAGGATCGCCTCGGCGTCCGACCTCGCACCCCGGTTGTAGGGCAACTTCGACAGTGCCGTCGCCATCGGGCAGGTGTCGGAGATGGCGGCGTAGCTGAGCCCGGCGCCGATTCCGGCGGCCAGCCATTTCAGTCGCGGCACGGCGACGCTGCCCACCACTGCGGAGAGCACCACCGACCCCGCGAACAAGCGGACCTGACGCTCGAGGTCCCATCGCTGGGCGCCGCGATCGACCGAGAAGCCTTGCCCCTCCCAGTCAAGGATTCCCTTCTCCAACACGCGACCGCCGGTCAAACCCGCATTGCGCAAAAGCTTTTGGGCTTTGATGGAGCGTTGTCCCGAACGGCATACCAGGACGGCGTCCGGATCACCCCCTAAAAGCTGGGCAATCTCACGGGAGTGTTCATCCAGAACGTCAAGAGGCACATTGTGGGACCCGGATATGTGTGACGTTTCGAACTCCGCCGGTGTTCGTACGTCGATGATACGCAGAGCGGTAACAGATTCGAGCTGCTTGTACAGCTCGGCCGACGTGATGGCGTCGGCGGCCGGTGCACTCATGGTTTCCTCCCGTTGTGGACGCCTCTCTAGTCACTACCCTCCACCGTGGTGCTGACATGCCTTTTCAATCACCGTGAACCTGAGTGATGTTTAGTTTCACGGCGTTGTCGTAGTCGTCGTCGATCAGCACGACGCGGCGCCGGAGTCGGTCGAGCAAAGCCGCGGCGATCGACGCCCGGTATCCGCTGGCGCAGTGGATCCATAGCTCACCGTCCTCGGAGAGTTCGCCGAGGCGTTTCGGTAGCTCGTGCAGCGCGATGTTGACCGCATCGCGCACGTGGCCGCTGTCGAATTCGCGTGACTGACGAACGTCGACGACGGTGACCGTGCCGGCACCGAGCGCATCGGCGAGGTCCTCGAAGGACGCGACCCGGTAACTGCTGAGCGTGGCCCCGTCGGCCAGCGCACGTATATCGTCGGTGGCGCTGCCGGTGAGGCGATCGATGCCGATGCGGGCGAGTTCACGCTGAGCGTCGGCGACCTGCTGGGTGTCCTCACCGATCAATGTCAGGGGTGCGCCCCAGCTGTACAGCCACCCGAGGTAGTTCACGAAGGACCCCGACAGCTCGAATCCATAGGTGCCGTGCAGGTGCCCGGCTGCGAACGCCGTTCGGTTCCGAAGGTCGACCACCCACTCGCCGGCGTCGATCCGGTGGCGAAGCTCCTGCGCGTCTACCGGTTTGGGCGGGCTCAGGTCCGCGGCTTCGGGGCCGGCCCTGTTGATGACGCCCATGTGTGCGTAGTAGGCGGGAAACGCGGCGAGTCCGGCCAGAAGCTCGTCGACGTATTCCTGTTCGTCCTGCGTCAGCGCCGGGTTGCTGCGACGTTGTTCGCCGATGGTGGAGGCGTCACCGTCGGGCGGCGTGGCCGAACAGAAACTGCCGAATCCGTGGGTGGGATAGATCGCGGTCTCCGAAGGCAGCTCATCGGCGAGGCGCCGGACCGAATGATATTGCAGGCGAGTCAATTCCTCGGTGTGGTCGTCACCGACCAGGTCCGTTCTGCCAGTGCTGCCGAACAGCAGCGACCCGCCGGTGAAGACGCCGACGGTGTCCCCGGAATCCTCGTGCAGCACATAGCTGACGTGATGGTGGGTGTGTCCGGGTGTGAGCAATACTTCCAGATGGATTCCGCCGGTGTCGATTCGGCCGCCATCCTCAGCCGCGTGGTGATCAAAGTCGACGTCTTCCCCTGCGGGAACGATGTATTGGGCGCCGGTCGCTTTGGCCAGTGCCAGCCCGCCGGTGACGTAATCGCTGTGGATGTGGGTTTCGAGCACGTGGGTGATGCGCAGGTCTTCTGTCAGCTCAAGCACCCGATCGATGTCTCGTTGCGGATCGACGACGACGGCGACCTCACCGTCGCTGATGAGATAGCTGCGGTCGCCCAAACCCGAAGTTTCGATGATCGTGACGTTCACCACGGTTTTCAAACCTTTTGATCGGCCCGCGTCAGCGGGGCGGCGGCTCGCGTTGTTCTTCGGCTCATGGCAATCGACATGTTTTCTGATACCCGGAACGGGGATTGCTGCCACCCACCGAGCAGGTGACAACCGCGGCGGGAATACACGTCAAGCACCGCTCGGCGCGTCAGCGGGCGGGTCTGCGCAGCTTGGCGCCCGCAAGCGTTTGCGGGTGACGGAGGTCAACGATTTTCAACCTCGGTGATTTTTGCGTCGGCCCGCGCCGCGCGGCAAAGTCGTGAATTGATTCGAGGCAGCGCGCTACCCGTTGGTGAGCAATTCGGCCGTCTCGCAGACGCACACGTGGGCGCCGTGTCGCCAGGGGCCGAACTGGGTACCGCGCCTACGCAGCAGATGCTGCCAGTAGACCTTGTCGCGTTGAGCTTGCGAGAACGCGAAGTCCAGGTTGACGGGCAACCCGGCCCAGTCGACCTGGTCGTTCACCGCTTCGTCGCCGTTCCGCAGCCGACATTGCAGCGGGCAGCCGTTCTTGAAGACCCGATCGGGTCCATCACACTCCCGAGCCACGATGACGTCACTCCTTCAGGTGCGCGACCTAGTGAGTGCATCGTGCGACGGCCACGTTTCGGCCGCGGGTGTGCGATGTTTCCGCTGTGTTACGGCTTCGGCGCCGGATCGGCGCTAGTAGACGTCGCGGTGGTAGCGCTTGTCGGCGCTCAAGGATTGGACGTACTCCTTCGCCGCCTCCGGGCCGAGCTTGCCGAATTCGGCGGCGATCTCGCACAGCGCCTGGTCGACGTCCTTGGCCATCGGGTCGGCGGTGCCGCAGACGTACAGCTGGGCGCCGCCCTGCAGCCAGCCCCACAGCTGCGCGCCACGTTTGCGCATCAGGTGCTGCACGTAGACCTTCTGCTGCTGGTCGCGGGAGAACGCCAGGTCCAGTTCGGTGAGAAACCCGTCGTCGCGCATCTGCTCGAGTTCGTCGCGGTAGTAGAAGTCGGTGGCGGCGTGCTGTTCACCGAAGAACAGCCAGTTGGGTCCGGTGTGGCCGAGCGCGCGTCGCTCTTGCAGAAAACCGCGGAAGGGGGCGATACCGGTCCCGGGGCCGATCATGATCATCGGCGTGTCCGAGTCGCTCGGAGGCCGGAAACTACTCGACTGCTGCAGATAGACGGCGACTGGATCGCCGGGGGAGCGGTCGGCCAGGTAGGTCGAACACACCCCGCGGCGCGGCACGCCCTGGAAGTTGAAGCGCACGGGGGAGACCGTCAGGTGGACTTCCCCCGGGCACGCCTTGGGGCTCGACGAGATCGAGTACAGCCGCGGCTGTAGGCGTTTGAGGACCCGCAGCCACTCGTGGGCCGAGGCGGCGACCGGCAGCTTGGACAGCAGGTCGATGGACTGGCGGCCCCACGTCCAATCCGCCAGTGCGCGTTTGTTTTCCGGCTTGAGCAGCCCCGCGAGGGTGGCGTCACCGGTGCGCTCCTGCACGAACCGCACCAGGTCCCGGCTGATGTGGGCGATCTCGATGCGCTCGGTGAGCGCGGAGCGCAGCGACATCAGACCGTGCTCGCCGACCTCGACCGGGGTCTGCCCGTCCAGTCCGGTGACCGAAAGCCAGTCATCGACCAACGCGTCGCTGTTGCGCGGCCACACGCCGAGCGCGTCCCCGGCCTGGTAGGCCACGTATTCTTCCGGCATGTCGAACACCAAGTGCCGCACGTCTTTTGCCGACGCCGGCCGGCTCAGCACGGTGTTGCGGACCATGTCGGTGATCAGTGGGTGCTTTTTGCTGTAGGCCGGCGCGTTCGGATCAGGCGGCACCGCGACCGCGGAAGCGCGAGCCGGTGCCGTCGTGGCCCGGTCTGCGCCGACGGGCGCGGGAGTGCGAGCGAGGGTGGCGATGACGTCGCCCACCCACCTCGCGGCGGCGTCGTCGTAGTCGGGTTCGCAGTCCACCCGCTCGGCGATGCGGGTCGCCCCCAGTTCGGCGAGGCGCGCGTCCAGTTTGCGGCCGTGACCGCAGAAATCGTCGTAGCTGGAGTCGCCCAGAGCCAGCACGGCATAGCGGGTCCCGGTCAGTCGTGGCGCACCCTCGGACGTCAGCGCCCGCCAGAAGCCGGCGCCGTTGTCGGGCGCTTCGCCGTCACCGGTGGTGCTGGTGACGAACAACACTTCCCGCGCCGACGGCAATTCGGCCTGCGGGAACTCGTCCATGCCGTGCACCGTGACGGGAAGTTGGGCCGCGCCCAATCGCGCGGCGATCTCGGTGGCGAGCTCTTCTGCATTCCCGGTCTGTGATGCCCACAGCACGGCGATCGGAGCGCGCTCGGCCGCGGGCTCGGCATCGGCGGGTGGCTGCGGGGCGGATTGCGACACGCCTGGCAGCGCCGTCGGCGAAGGACCGTCGACGCGCGAGAACAGCCCCGCCAGCAGGCCGTCCACCCACAGCCGGGCGCCGGAATCGAACGGCGCGCTCACCGGCAGGGTGGGCACCCCGCCGGACCGGCGGCCCGCGTCGGAGCGCAGTCCGGACAACATGCCGGACAGGTACGAGCGGTGTAGCTCGTTGAACTCCGGCTTGGGTTGTGTTGTCACGCCCAGCAATTCGCCGAGTGCGTCGACTCGTGACACGCTGATTTCTGGTACCTCCGTGGGCGCCGGTTCTGGTGTGTCGGTGAGGGCGGGCGCCTCGGCTCCCGAATCGGGTTGCGAGACGGTGACCTTCGTCAGGGTGACGGCGCACGCCTTGAATTCCGGTTGGCTGGAGATCGGATCGACGGCATCGTTGGTGACGGCGTTGATCGACAGGTATTCGCCGAAGGCGTCATTCCAGTGGAACGGCGCGAAGCAGTTCCCGGGCCGCACCCGGTCACTGATGACGGCGGGCAGCACGGCACGGCCTCGGCGGGAAGCGATTTCGATCTGATCATCGTCGGCGACGTGCAGGCGGGCGGCGTCGCCGGGGTGGATCTCGACGAATGGGCCGGGATTGAGCTTGTTGAGTGTGGCGACCTTGCCGGTCTTGGTCATGGTGTGCCATTGGTGTGGCAACCGGCCGGTGTTGAGCACGAACGGGTAGTCGTCGTCGGGCATTTCCTCGGGCGACAGGTGCGGGCGGGCGAAGAACACCGCGCGGCCCGTCGCCGTGGGGAAGGCCAACCGCGGCACGCTGCCGTCCTCGCGGACCAATTGCGCCTGGCTGACACCGTCGTTGAGGTAGCGGATGGGGTTACGGTCGCCCCCGGCCTCCGTGGGGCAGGGCCATTGCAGGGGGCCCCGACGCAACCGCTGATAGCTGACCCCACGCAGGTCATAACCGGTCTTCGGGTTCCAGAACCGCTTGATTTCCTCGAAGACCTCTTCGGCGCAGCTGTAGCTGAACGCCTCGGAAAAGCCCATCTCGCAGGCGATCCGGGCGATGATCTGCCAGTCGGGCAGCGCCTGGCCAGGCGCCTCGACCGCGGGCCGGAACAACGTCATGTTGCGCTCGGAATTGACCATGACCCCTTCGGACTCCGTCCACAGGGTCGCGGGCAGCAACGCGTCGGCATATTCGTTGGTCTCGGTCTCGAGGAAGGCGTCCTGGGCCATCACCCATTCGGCGCGCTCCAATCCGGCCAGCACCGTCTTCCGATTAGCAACCGAGGCAACGGGATTGGTGCAGACTATCCAGCACGCCTTGATCTGGCCGCCGGCCATCCGGGAGAACATGTCGATGGTGCCACCACCGACGTCGGTGCGCAGCGTCCCGTGGGGGATGCCCCACAGGTTTTCGACGAACTCGCGGTCATCGTCGGATGCCACGGACCGCTGACCCGGCAATCCCGGTCCCATGTAACCCATCTCGCGACCACCCATCGCATTGGGTTGCCCGGTGAGCGAGAACGGGCCGCTGCCCGGCTTGCAGATGGTGCCGGTGGCCAGGTGCAGGTTGCAGATGGCGTTGGTGTTCCAGGTGCCGTGGGTGCTCTGATTGAGGCCCATCGTCCAGCAGCTCATGAAATTCTTTGCCGCGCCGATTATTTGGGCCGCCGCGCGGAGGTCCGCTACCGCGATACCGGTCAC
This sequence comes from Mycobacterium sp. 94-17, assembly GCF_035617725.1. Taxonomy (NCBI): domain Bacteria; kingdom Bacillati; phylum Actinomycetota; class Actinomycetes; order Mycobacteriales; family Mycobacteriaceae; genus Mycobacterium; species Mycobacterium sp. 94-17. The sequence goes on along the minus strand of NZ_JAPIYN010000007.1, from coordinate 23,595 downwards.
CGCGCTGACCATGTCGGGGGTGTACTGCTCCAGAAACCCGGGCATCACCTCCCACCCCTCGGTGAACTCGGCGATGAAATCGGGTGCGGTGTGGCCGTTCTCGACGATCAGGTGCAGCAACCCGTTGAGCAGCGCCAGATCCGATCCCGGCGCGATCTGCAGGAACAGATCGGCCTTGTCGGCGGTCGCGGTGCGGCGCGGGTCGACGACGATCAGCTTTGCGCCGGCCTTGACCCGGTCCATCATCCGCAGGAACAGGATGGGGTGACAGTCGGCCATGTTGGCGCCGATGACGAAGAAGACGTCGGCATGGTCGAAGTCCTGGTACGACCCCGGCGGTCCGTCCGCGCCCAGGGAGAGCTTGTAACCGGAACCCGCGCTGGCCATGCACAGTCGCGAGTTCGACTCGATCTGGTTGGTGCCGATGAAGCCCTTGGTCAGCTTGTTCGCCAGGTACTGCGCCTCGATGGACAGCTGGCCGGACACATACATCGCGAAAGCATCCGCACCATGCTCATCGATGATTGCGCGTAACCGCTTCCCGCACTGCGCGATCGCCCGGTCCATCTCGATGGACTCGAGTGGTTCGCCGCGCTCGGCCCGCGCGTGCGCCGAAACCATCCGCCCCGGCGCGGCGAGCATGTCGGCGGTGGTGGCGCCCTTGGTGCACAGTCGGCCAAAATTGGCCGGATGTTCCTTGTTGCCAACCGACTTGGCGACGTGATCGCGCCCCGTCTCGGGATCCGTTGCGACCTGCAGCACCATGCCGCAACCGACGCCGCAATACGCGCACAGGGTGTTCACGGCGTTCTCAGGCGCCATCGAAGCCTTGGCCGCCTCCCTGGCCACGCTCACGTCCCTCCGTCGAGTGCCGCACGGGTTAGCTCCGCGCCGGGTGAGTTCATTGTGGGGCAGGCATGTTTCGGCATCGCTGCCCGAAATTTCCCGCGGTTTACCACTTCCTCTCAACGGCCGATACGCCGGTGTGAAATCGCCGGGTGAATTCATGCCTTGAGATGGCGTTACCGCAGGTCACCGTTGACCATCCGCCCGACTCGAGGCTACGCAATGGGCCGCTGGAAACGCCGCCGCGAACGGGGTTTTTGACCAAACCGGTGGGACATTCACAGTCTTCGCTAAGCTCACCGCGTGAGTCGGCTGATTGTGATCTTGCTGGTTTTGCTGGCCGCCGCCTGCGGCGGTAAGCCGAGCTCACCGCCGCAGGCCCGGCCGGACACCTGCAAGGATTCCGACGGGCCCGCGGCCGCCACCGTGAGCCGGGCCATCGCCGCCGTCCCCGTCGCCGTGCCCGGAACCAACTGGGTCGAGATGGGCCGGGGGCACACCCGAAACTGCCGGTTGTACTGGGTGCAGATCATCCCGACGATCGCTGACGAGGCCACCCCGCAACAACTGCTCTTCTTCGATCACAACACGCCGCTCGGTAGCCCCACCGCGAACCCGAAGCCGTATATAACCGTGCTACCGCCCTCGGATGACACCGTCACCGTGCAATACCAGTGGCAGAAGGGAAAGGATCAGCTGTGCTGTCCCAGCGGAATCGGAACGGTGAAGTTCCGGATCGGCGCCGATGGCAGGCTGCAACCATTGAGCAAGATTCCGAATCAATAGCATTTCACGCAAATCATCACCAATGACGTTGTGTGACAAGTCCTACGCCACCACCGGCACCGAGACGCCGGCGTTTTGGGCGATCACGATCTCCTGCGTCGCCGCGACGTTCCTGACCTGGGCGAGGTATGTGCGGCCGCGGCACTGCGCCCGGCCACCGGCGCGGGAGGCCCACGAGGCGACCGTGGGGCAGTGCGTCAGCTCGTGAGGGCTTCGGCGGCCCCGGAGGAGGTGTCCGACAAGTTCTCCGGGTGCAGCATCTCGGCGTACCGTAGCCGCTCCGGCACCCCGAAACCGTCGACCAGTGTCTCGGCGTGCGGACGCAACGCGCGGCACCGGTCGTTGATGCCGCGGGTGACCGCCTTGGCGCGCTCGGTGGACAGGGAACGGTGCTCGATGTACCAGGCCTTGTCGTCTTCGATCACCGACAGCGCGTACAGGTCGCACAGGATGCCGAGCAGTTCGCGGGCCTTCTCGTCGGGGCACGCGTCGATTCCGGCCACGAACGCCTCCAGCACCACGCGGTCGATGTGGGCGCCGGCCGCGTGCAGCACGTGGTCCTGCACCGAGTTGAAGGCGTCGAATTCGGACATCTCTTTGGATTTCGCCTGCAGGCGGCGCGCCACCGACGCCAGCAGATATTCCTCGCGGTCCTCGAACATCTTGATCTGGGTGCCGCGGTTGAACAGGCTGCCCTCTTCCTCGCTGTCCTGGCGGGCATCCACGATGGTTTGGATAATCGCTTCGGCCGCAGTGCGTTTCACGACGCGCTCGCCAACGGTGTTGGCGGCGAAGCGCACCCATTCGACCGGGCTCATGCTGCGGATGTCATCGGCGTAGGCCGTCAGCAGCTCCTTGGCCACCAGCTGCGTCAGCACATGGTTGTCACCCTCGAACGTGGTGAACACGTCGGTATCGCCGCGCAGCCCGATCAGCCGGTTCTCGGCCATGTAGCCCGCGCCCCCGCACGCCTCACGGGACTCCTGGATCGCGCGGGTGGCGTGCCACGTGTTGGCCGCCTTGAGCCCGGCGGCCCGCGCTTCGAGTTCACGCTGCTCGTCGGCGTCGGGCGCGTCCGCGCTCTGCACGTCGTGACACTTGCCCACCAGCTCGTTCTGCGCGAACTGCAGCGCGTAGGACTTCGCGATCAACGGGAACAGGCGCCGCTGGTGCACCAGGTAATCCATGATCAGCACCTCCGAACCGTCATCGGGTGCGCTGAACTGCCTGCGCTGCAACGCATATCGCGTGGCGATATCCAGCGCCACGCGGCCTGCGGCACCGGCGCTGCCGCCCACGGTGATCCGGCCGCGGACCAGGGTGCCCAGCATGGTGAAAAACCGGCGGTTCGGGTTGTCGATCGGCGAGCTGTAGGTGCCGTCGGCTGCCACGTCGCCGTACTTGTTCAGCAGGTTGACCCGCGGGACGCGGACGTGGTCGAACACGATGCGGCCGTTGTCGACGCCGGGCAGCCCGCCCTTGTACTCGCAGTCCGAGGTGGTGACCCCGGGCAGGTCGTTGCCGTCCTCGTCCCGGATCGGCACCAGCACGCAGTGCACGCCGTGGTTGACCGGCTTGCCGTCCTCGCTGGTGATCAGTTGCGCGAAAACCGCTGCCATGCTTGCGGTTTCGGCGGCGCCACCGATGTAATCCTTGCGGGCCGACGGGGTGGGGGAGTCGATGACGAACTCTTCGGTGTCAGGGTCGTAGGTCGCGGTGGTCTCCAGCGACTGCACATCGCTGCCGTGTCCCGTCTCGGTCATCGCGAAACAGCCGCGCAACTCCAGGCTGATGATCTCGGGCACGTAGGTCTCGTGGTGGCGCTCCGTGCCCAGGTTCTCCACGGCGCCGCCGAACAACCCCCACTGCACGCCGGCCTTCACCATCAGCGACAGGTCCGACATGGCCAGCATCTCGATCATCGTGATCGCCGCGCCGACGTCGCCGGTGCCGCCGTGGTCCTTCTTGAAGCTGTCGGCAGCCGCACCGAACGCCGCCATGATTCTCAGCTGCTCCGCCACCTTGGTGCGGGCGATCACGGTGTTGGGTGTGTAGTGCGGGCGGAACAGATCCTCGGTGAGTGTGTCGCGCATCCGGTTTCTGACATCGCGCCAACGTCCGTCCAAGGCGTTGCGCAGGTGCTCGGCAGTGCTAATCGTTTCAGGCGCCATAAGCCCGACAGTAGTGGGCGGTTCGCGTCGCGGGAACAACGACGACGCGGCGCCGGAAGTCAGCTCTCCGGGTGAGTGGCTCGCGGCCGGCGATCGGGGGACGTGCCGCGGTCCCCGTCGAGGGGCGATCGCAGCCGATACAGCGTGAACCCGGCCGCCAGCACACCGAAGAGCACGAGCATTCCCATGTCGAACACCCACCAGCCGCTGTAGTGCGTCCAGGTCAGCACGTCGGCGGCCAGCGAGTCGACTTTGTGCAGGTTCACCGTCGACGCCGTGGCCGCGAAACCCCACTGGGCCGGGACGAACCAGCTGATCTGCTGCAGGCCCCACCGGCTCACCAGCTGCACGAGGCTCCCGTTGAACAGCGCGGACGCCAGGATCACCGGGACCACCAACGGCAGGACCTCCCGCAGTGACGTCCCCAGCGACGACAGCGCGAGGCCGATGACCGCGGACACGACCGCGGTGGCGGCCACGCTCGCGTACAGCTCGACCGAGGCGTCGTGCAGCGCGACGGCGCCGGACCCGGGCGCGCCCTTGACCGCGATGACGATCGCGACCACGAACCCGGCCCAGACGGCCGCGGCCAGGCCGTACACGATGACCTTGGCGGTCAGGTAGGCCGGGGCCGACAGGCCGACTTGCTGCTCGCGCCGGAAGACCCGGTGCTCGCACACCAGCGCGCGGACGGTCAGGGCCGTGCCGAGGAGTACCGCGGCGACGTTGAGGGCGGCCAGGATCTCGATGGCTTCGTGGGCGTTGGTGCTGCCCGGGTCTGGTCTCTTCAGTCCGGATTCACCCGGGATCAGCAGCGCCAGGCCCGCCAGCGCGAACGGCAGGACCGCCAGGAACGCGAACGAGACGCGCCGGCCGAGCAGCAGGTGAGCCTCGCGCCGGGCCACCAGCCGGATCTGCCGGCCGCCGGGAAGCCGGGGTGGCGGCGGGCCGGGGGCCGCGACCTCTGCGGGGGTGGCCGGTGCCGCCTGCGGCCGCGCGCGGAAGGCGCGGTGGGCTGCCGCCGGATCGGCGCCGACGCGCGCGAGCACCGCCGACCAGTCGGCGGTGCCCATCGCGGACTCGATCTGCAGCGGTGTACCGAGATACGCCATCTCGCCGGCACCGGTGAGCACCAACACCTGGTCGCACGCGTTGACGTCGGCGAGCGACGTGCGCGCCGAGATCGCCACCACCACGACACAGCCGAGATCGGCCTGGTGCCGCAAGACCGCCATGACCCGGCGTTGTTGGGCCGCGTCCAGCCCGGCGGTGGGTTCGTCGACCACGAGCAGGCCCGGCCGGGTGACGAGCTCGACCGCCAGGGCGGCGCACCGGCGCACCTCCGGCGCGAGTTTGCGGATTCTGGTGTCGCGGTGTGGCGTCAGCCCGAGCTCGTCGAGAACCTGGCTGACCACGCGGTCGCGCTCCCCGGGCAAGGTGTCCGGCGGCAGCCGCAGTTCGGCGGCATACCGCACCACGCGCGCGACCGTGAGCTGCGGGTGCAGACGGTCGTCACGCGGGACCACCCCGATGCGGGTCCGCATGGACTCGGGCTCCGCGTGCACGTCGTGCCCGTCCACGGTGACGCGCCCCGAGCTGGGTGCCCCGGCGCCGGCCAGCAACGCGAGCAGCGCGGCATTGCGGGCGGCCGACGGCCCGACGACCGCGGTCATGGCCCCCGGCTGCGCGGTGAACGAGATGTCCGACAGCGTGTCGTGTCCGTCGACGGTCAGCCCCAGCCGGTAAGCCGTCACGCCGGTGGTCCGGGACGCGGTCCGCAGCGGCAGGCGAAAGGTGGAGCCGGCTTCCTGCGTGCGGAACGAGGGGCGCTGCGCGCGCAGCCTGCTGGTCACCATGCGCTCGATCAGACCGGGGCCCTTGGGCGGGCCGTGTTGCGCGGCCGGCGGAATCGGAGGCGCGACCGGAGGCGGCGGGCCGGGCTGGACTGGCCGCGGGGCGACGGGCGGTGGGGGCGCGACGACGGGCATGCGCCGGGTGGCGCTGCGGGTGGGAGGAACCGGCGGGGGATGTCCGGGTGGTGGCGCGGGTGCGGACCCGATTTGAAAGAACAGGCGCGGACCGTGCCGGTCATCGCCGAGGGCGATCCCCAGGCCGTCGTGGATCTCGAGGGTCGGGATCCGGGAGCGGCCGGCGAAGATGCCGCGGCGGCTCAGATCGATAGCCACCCATTGGGTTCCGGTGAACCGCAGGATCACATCGATTCGGGGGGCCGGCGCCGGCTGAGTGGGATCGGCGAGGCGCTCCAGCGGAATGTCGGCTCCCGGGCCGTAACCCACCAGCACGTCGCGGCCCGGCGCGAAGACATATTTCGTCGGTCCGGCCCAGACGGTCAACGAGGCCGGAAGGGCCGAAGCCTCGGTCGGCATGGCCGCCACCTTTCGTCACCGGTCCGTTCGTTGCTGTCACCCTCGGGGCCGGCGCGCCCCCGGTCGCCGCGCTCGTCTATGTGTCTACCCTTGCCCGAGCCCCGATGACCAGGGTCGGGCGGTTCACAACGCGGCGCGGCGCCCGGCCAGTGAAGTGGTGCGCGTGGCGTTGTCGAGCAGCCCGCGCAACACCTCGACTGCTTGCATCAGCACCTGACGGTCCGCGGGGGCCAGCAGCGCCAACTGCGGTTCGATCGCGGCGGCGCGGTCGGCCCGCACCGCGTTGAGCGTGCGCCTGCCTTCGGCCGTGATGCGGATCCGGACCGCGCGCGCGTCGCCGGGGTCGGGCGTCCGTGTGACCAGGCCCGCCTCTTCGAGGCGGCGTACCTGCGTCGTCATCGTGGGCTGGGAACAGTGGTCGACGGCGGCCAGGTCGCCGATCCGGGCTTCGCCGTGAGCTTCGATGGTGGCCAGCAGCCTCGCCTGTGCGGCGGGTAAGGGCATCTGGATGCGTTGGGTGGCCATGCGGTTGAGCCGGGCGACCACGGCGAGCAGGTCGGCTCCCAGTCCCTGCGCTCCCTCGAGCTTTGCGGCATCGACGACGTTGTCCATGCATCCATGGTTGCATAGCTTTGCTAAGCGAGGCTGAAGCGGCGACGCGTTTCTGCCATCCGCAGCGCAGCCGGTGCAATGACGGGACCTGGCGCCGGGGCCTGGCACAATCGTTGAAGTGAGAACCCCGCCCCCGGTCCGTTTGCGCGATCGGGGTGGACCCTTGCGACCGCCCGAGTTGGCGCAGGCGTCGGTCATGGGGGCGCTCTGCGCGGTGATCGCCATCATCGCCACCGTCATCCCGTTCGCGCAGGGGTTGGCGCTGCTGGGCACGGTGCCCATGGCGCTGTTGGCCTACCGTTACCGGCTTCGGGTGCTCGTCGCCGCAACGGTGGCCGCCGGGATGATCACCTTCCTCATTTCCGGACTGGGCAGCCTGGCCGCCGTCCTCAACTGCGTGTACATCGGTGGGTTGACCGGACTGGTGAAACGCAGGGGCCGGGGCGCACCGACGGTGGTCGTCGCGTCGTTTCTCGCCGGAGCCGCCATCGCCGGTGTGACCGTCGGGATGTTGGCAGTGCTGATTCGGTTGCGGCACTTGATTTTTCAGGTCATGACCGCGAACGTGGACGGCATTGCCGCATTCCTGGTGCGGGTACACCTGCGCGGGGTCGCCGCCGACGTCCAGCGCAGTTTCGCCTATGCGCTGCACTACTGGCCCTGGTTGATGCTCTTCTATCTCATCTACGGGGTGATGATCTCGTCGGTGATCGGCTGGTGGGTGCTGTCGCGGCTGTTGGAGCGGATGCACAACATTCCCGACGTACACAAGCTGGACACCGCCGAGGGTGCTGACGATGCGGATGCCGCTATCGGTCCCGTGCCGGTGCGGTTGGTCGACGTCCGGTTTCGCTATCCGGGCGCCACCCAGGACGCGTTGCGTGAGATCAGCCTGGACCTCGAGGTCGGCGAACATGTCGCGGTGGTCGGCGCGAACGGTTCCGGCAAGACGACCCTGACGCTGATCCTGGCCGGCCGGGAACCGACGTCGGGTGCCGTATATCGTCCCGGCGCAGTGGGTTTGGGCATGGTCGGCGGCACGTCGCTGGTGCTTCAGCACCCCCAAACCCAGGTCCTGGGCTCCCGGGTCGCCGACGACGTGGTCTGGGGGCTGCCGCCGGGCGCCGAAGTCGACGTGAATCGGTTACTGGCCGAGGTCGGCCTAGAGGGCCTCGCCGAGCGCGACACCGGGAGTCTGTCCGGCGGGGAACTGCAGCGGCTGGCGCTGGCCGCGGCACTGGCCCGGGAGCCGGCGCTGCTGATCGCCGACGAGTTCACCAGCATGGTCGACCAGCGGGGCCGCGAACTCCTGCTCGACGCCCTGTCCGGTCTCCCCGAGCGGCACCGGACAGCCCTGGTGCACATCACGCACTTCGACAACGAGGCCGCCTCGGCGGACCGCACGATCAACCTCAGCGATTCGTCCGACAACAGCGGCATGGTCGAGATCGCGCCGGCGCCGGCGCCAACCGTCGTCGCCGGCCCCGGCTCCGGCACACCGATCCTCGAGGTGGTGGGGGTCGGGCACGAATATCACAGCGGCACGCCGTGGGCGAAGACGGCCCTGCGCGACATCAGCTTCCGGGTGGAGCAAGGTGACGGGCTGTTGATCCACGGCGGCAACGGTTCTGGCAAGTCGACCCTGGCGTGGATCATGGCCGGATTGACCGTGCCCACCGAGGGCGTCTGCCTGATCGACGGCGAACCCACGCACCGGCACGTCGGCGCGGTGGCCCTGTCCTTCCAGACCGCCCGGCTGCAGCTGATGCGCAGCCACGTCAACCTGGAAGTGGCCTCGGTCGCCGGTTTTTCGCATCGGGATGACGACCGCGTGGCCTCGGCGCTGACCGCGGTCGGGCTGGACCCCGCACTCGCCGAGCGTCGCATCGATCAGCTCAGCGGTGGGCAGATGCGCCGCGTGGTGCTTGCCGGACTGTTGGCGTGTTCGCCCCGGGTCCTGATTCTCGACGAACCTTTGGCGGGGCTGGACGCCGACAGCCAGCGCGGTTTGCTGCGTGTGCTCGCGAATCTGCGTCGCACGCGCGGCCTGACGCTGGTGGTCATCTCGCACGACTTCGTCGGTCTCGATGAGGTTTGTCCGCGGACCATCCGGCTGAGCAACGGGGAACTGGAAGCGGTGTCCACCACCGCCGCGGCGGGGGGCCTGGCGTGACGGCGGCACCCATTTCGGCATCCACCTCGGCGCCCGAGGCGAACCGAAGGCGATCCAAGTCGGTTGTCCTGCTGGTCCCGGTGCCCGGCGACTCGGCCATCCACGACCTGTGGGCCGGCACCAAACTGCTTGTCGTCTTCGGTGTTTCGGTGCTGCTCACCTTCTACCCGGGCTGGACGACGATCGCGTTGGTGGCGGCGCTGGTGGCGGCCGCGGTGCGGATCGCACGCATCCCGCGTGGCGCGCTGCCGCCGATTCCGCGGTGGCTGTGGGCCCTGCTCGCGTTGGGCTTTGTGACGGCGTCCTTTGCCGGCGGCAGTCCGAACATACCGGTGGGCGGTCTGGTCATCGGGCTCGGTGGGGCCCTGCAATTCCTCAGGATCACCGCATTGTCGGTGGTGCTGCTGGGGCTCGGAGCGATGGTGTCGTGGACCACAAATGTCGCCGAAATCGCCCCTGCTGTAGCGACATTGGGTCGTCCGCTGAAACTGCTGCGTATTCCGGTCGACGAATGGGCGGTGGCCCTGGCCCTCGCGCTGCGCGCCTTCCCGATGCTGATCGACGAATTTCAGGTGCTCTACGCCGCCCGCCTGTTGCGGCCCAACCGGACGCCCTCGGGCCGTCGGGCGCGGTTGCGGCAGCAGAGCCGGGGGGCGATCGATCTGATGGCCGCGGCGATCGTGGTGACTCTGCGCCGGGCCGACGAGATGGGTGACGCGATTACCGCCCGCGGGGGCATCGGTCAGCTATCGGCCAGCCCGGCGCGGCCGAAACGGGCTGACTGGTTGACGCTTGCCATCGCCGTGTGCGTCGGCGTCGCCGCGATAGTGATCGAGATCGTGCTGCCGCAAGTGGGCTGACGCCGTCCTCCCGGGCGCGTTGCCTGCCGGGCGTCACGGCCGCATCCGGTCGATGAGGTTGGACAACACGACGATGCTCTCGCTGCGCTCGATATCGGCGCTGGACCGGATCCGTTCCAGCGCGGTCTCCAGATGCCGCATGTCGCGGGCGAGCACATGCAGCAGCGCATCCGGGGTGCCGGTGACCGTCGCGGCGCTGAACACCTCGGGGATGTCCACCCAGGCCGCCCGCAGCTCGTCGGGCGCGATCCGGCCGTGGCAGAACACCTGGACATAGGCCTCGGTGTGCCAGCCCAGCGCGTTGCGGTCGATGACCGTGGTGAAGCTCTTGATGACGCCGCTGTCCAGCATCCGGTCGACGCGGCGTTTCACCGCCGGCGCAGACAGATTCACCTTCTCGCCGATCTCGGCGAAGGTGGCCCGCGCATGCTCGGTCAGCTCGGCGAGGATGCGCTCGTCGGTCTCGTCCAAGCGGTCCATCCGGCCCCTCCCTGTTCGTCGAACAACAAATCGCCGATTACGTGACAATAACGCAATGGATCGACACCAGACACGCAATATGCGCGCTTTGATTAAATGCGGCCGCCTAAATATCGTTGATTCATGACGGAACAACACCTCGCTACGCCCCCGACCGCGAGGCGGTCGACCGGGACCGTCACGCTCGGCCGCACCCCGAGCGTCCGCCGGTACGCGATGACGCCGCCGGCCTATTTCGCCGTCGAATACGCGATCAACCCCTGGATGGATGTCACCGCGCCCGTGGATGCCGGCCTCGCGCAGGCGCAGTGGGAGAACCTGTACGACACCTACCTCCGGTTGGGGCATCACGTCGATGTGGTCGAGCCCGTGGCCGGGTTGCCGGACATGGTCTATGCCGCCAACGGCGGGTTCGTCGCGCACGATGTCGCGATCGTCGCCAGGTTCCGCTTCGCCGAGCGCGCCGGCGAAGCGCGGGCGTACGCCCGGTGGATGGCGTCGCTCGGCCACCGGCCCGTCTACACCCGGCACGTCAACGAAGGGCAGGGCGACCTGCTGAAGGTCGGCGATATCGTGTTGGCCGGCTGGGGATTTCGCACCGACCGGCGTGCGCATCCGGAAATCTCCGCGGCGCTGCGCGCGCCGGTGATCTCACTGGAACTGGTGGACCCCCGCTTCTACCACCTCGACACGGCCCTGGCCGTTCTCGACGACCACACCATCGCGTTCTACCCGCCGGCCTTCAGCGCCGCCGCCCAGGAGCAACTGGGCGCGCTGTTCCCCGACGCCCTCATCGCCGACACCGCCGACGCCTACGTGCTGGGCCTCAACGTCGTCTCCGACGGCCTGCACGTGGTGCTGCCCAGCGCGGCAACGGGTTTCGCGGCACAACTGCGCCGGGCGGGCTTCGAGCCGATCGGCGTCGATTTGTCCGAGCTGCTCAAGGGCGGCGGTTCCGTCAAGTGCTGCACATTGGAGGTATTCCCATGACGATTCTCGATGCGCAGACATCGCAGAAGGTCACGGCAAGCCGAATCGAGACCGCGATCAGATTGGTGGAAAGACGTGCGGCGCACAACTATTCGCCGCTTCCTCTGGTAGCCGCGAGCGCCGAGGGCGCATGGATCACCGACATCGACGGCCGGCGCTTCCTGGACTGCCTGTCCGCCTATTCCGCGGTGAACTTCGGTCACCGCAACCCGGAGATCACCGCCACCGCGCACGCGCAACTCGACACCGCGACGGTGGTCAGCCGCGCGGTGCATTCCGACCGGCTCGGGCCCTTCTGCGCCGCGCTGGCCTACCTGTGCGACAAGGACATGGTGCTGCCGATGAACTCGGGTGCCGAGGCCGTCGAAAGCGGGCTCAAGGTCGCCCGCAAGTGGGGCGCCGAGGTCAAGGGCGTGCCCGCGGACCAGGCCAACATCATCGTGGCCGACAACAACTTCCACGGCCGCACGATCAGCATCGTCAGCTTCTCCTCGGATCCCGCGGCCCGCAATGGATTCGGCCCCTACACACCGGGATTCCGTTCGGTGCCGTTCGGTGATACCGCGGCACTGGCCCAGGCGATCGACGACAACACCGTCGCGGTGCTGCTCGAGCCGATTCAGGGGGAAGCCGGCATCATCGTCCCGCCCGACGACTACCTGCCCGCGGTCCGCGCGCTGTGCAGCGAGCACAACGTGTTGATGATCGCCGATGAGATCCAGTCAGGCCTGGCGCGCACCGGCTACACGTTCGCCTGCGACCGGTGGCGGGTGGTCCCCGACGTCTATCTGCTGGGCAAGGCGCTGGGCGGCGGGGTGGTGCCGCTGTCCGCGGTGGTGGCCGATCACGACGTCCTGGGCGTGTTGCACCCCGGCGAACACGGTTCCACCTTCGGCGGCAATCCGCTGGCCGCCGCGATCGGCACCACGGTGGTGTCCATGCTGGCGCGCGGTGAATTCCAGGCCCGGGCGACCGCGCTGGGCGCGCATCTGCACCGGCGGCTGCGGCGGCTGATCGGGCACGGCGTGCAGGAGGTACGGGGTCTGGGTCTGTGGGCAGGCGTCGATGTCGACCCCGCGCTGGGAACCGGCAAGGAGATCAGCCTGCGGCTGGCCGATCGCGGCGTACTGGTGAAAGACACCCACGGCTCGACGCTGCGTTTCGCTCCGCCTCTGGTGGTCACCGCCCAGGAGATCGAGTGGGCGGTCGGCCAGCTTGCCGCGGTATTGCGGGAGGCTGCCTCATAATCAGCTGATCCGGCCACAGGAGGGTGCTTGCCAGCAACGTCGATCAGCCTGAGAGAGCAGATGCTGCGGCGGCGCCCGGTGGAGGGTGCGCATGCCGCGCAGGGGGCCGCGGATCACCTCAAGCGCGGCATCGGGGCGTTTCAGTTGACGATGTTCGGAGTCGGCTCGACGGTGGGCACCGGCATCTTCTTCGTCATGTCGCAGGCGGTCCCCGAAGCCGGGCCGGGAGTGGTCGTCTCCTTCCTCATTGCCGGCATCGCCGCCGGGCTCGCGGCGGTCTGTTACGCCGAGTTAGCCTCGGCGGTACCGGTTTCGGGGTCGTCGTATTCGTATGCGTACACCACGCTGGGTGAGGTGGTGGCCGTCGGCGTGGCGGCCTGCCTGCTACTGGAATACGGGGTGGCGACTGCCGCGGTCGCGGTCAACTGGAGCGGCTATCTTAACAAGCTGCTGGGCAATGTCCTGGGATTCCAGCTGCCGCAAGCCGTGTCGGCCGCACCGTGGGACGCCCAGCCCGGCTACCTGAATGTGCCCGCGATCCTGCTGATCGCGATGTGCGCGTTGTTGCTCATTCGCGGCGCCAGCGAATCGGCCAAAGTCAACGCGGTCATGGTGCTGATCAAACTCGGGGTCTTGGTGGTCTTCGCCGTCGTCGCCTTCACCGCGTTCGACGCGAACCACTTTCGCGACTTCGCGCCCTTCGGTGTTTCCGGCATCGGTTCGGCCGCCGGCACCATCTTCTTCTCCTACATCGGGCTCGATGCGGTGTCGACCGCGGGTGACGAAGTGAAGGACCCGCAGAAAACCATGCCGCGCGCACTGATCGGCGCGCTACTGACCGTCACCGGCGTGTACGTGCTCGTCGCGGTGGCCGCGCTGGGCACCCAGCCGTGGCAAAACTTCGCCGGGCAGCAGGAAGCCGGGCTGGCCACGATTCTCGACAATGTCACCCACGGCGGCTGGGCCGGAACGATTCTGGCCGCCGGAGCGGTCATTTCGATCTTCAGCGTCACGCTGGTCACCATGTACGGCCTGACTCGCATCCTGTTCGCCATGGGCCGCGACGGGCTGCTGCCCGCGAGATTCGCGACGGTGAACGCCCGCACCGTGACCCCGGTGCACAACACGGTGATCGTCGCCGTCGCGGCCTCGGCCCTGGCCGCCTTCATCCCGCTGCAGAAGCTTGCCGACATGGTGTCGATCGGCACGCTCACCGCGTTCCTCGTCGTGTCCGTGGGCGTCATCGTCTTGCGGGTGCGCGAGCCGGACCTGCCGCGGGGATTCAAGGTCCCGGGATATCCCGTCACGCCGATCCTTTCGGTGGCGGCCTGCGGCTACATCCTCGCGAGCCTGCACTGGTACACCTGGATCGCGTTCAGCGGCTGGGTGTTGCTGGCGCTGATTTTCTATGTCATCTGGGGCCGCCACCACAGCGCGCTCAACGACGAGACGGTCGAGCGATCGTCCGGCGACGCCCAGTGATTTCACTGGCGCGCGGCGGCGGCGTTGGCCGCCGCCTGGGCCCGCTGCAGCGTCGCCGCGACATCGCCACGGCCCAGGAACATTTCGTCGAAGTATGACCGCAGCGCGTCGTTGCCCGCGGCGAAGCCGGCCCCGCCGGGGGCCGGGATGCGCGGGCCGTCCAGCACGGTGAAGAAGGGGGTGACGTCGACGCCCCTGCCGGCCCAGTACCGGAAGTAGACCGGTTGCGCCGAGGACACCGCGGGGATGGCCGCGCCGTAACGCCCCAGGTATTCGTTGCCCTGCTTGCTGCCCATCCAGGCCAGCACCTGACGCACGGCGTCCGGGTGCTTCGTCGCCGCATTGCCCGCTGCGGCAATGCCATTGGTGACGCTGACCCGTCCCGCCGGGCCGGCGGGCATCATCGCCACACCCCAAGGGAAGCGGGCGTCGCGCGCCACCGGCGCCAGGTTGTAGGTGCCGGACTGAAAGAGCGCGATTCTGCCGGCCAGGAACTGGTTGCGGCAGAAGTCGCCGTTGTCGTTGGTGTCGGCGGCGGGCGGCGCGACGTGGTCGCGGTTGATCAGGTCGACGAGATACCGGAAGGCCGTCACGGCGCCGGGGTTGTCGAAGGCGAAGGCGTCGCCTCGCTGGAACACCCCACCCGCCGAGCCGATGTAGTTCAGGTAGATGCCCTGGGGGTCGTTGGACGCGTTGTACGCCCACTGCCGCACCCGCCCGGCATCGAAATATGGTGTGTCGCCCCGGTTTCCGCTGGCATCGACGGTGAGGCGGCGTAGCTGGGCGCGCAAGGTGTCGTCGCCGTCCGGGCTCCACCGCAGGGCGTTCAGCCCGGCGGGATCGACGCCGGCCGCGGCGAGCAGATCGGCGTTGTAGTACAGCGCGATTCCGGCGTCGGTCAGCTGCGGCACGCCCCACAGCCTGCCGTGACGGGTGAACTGCTCGACGACCGGGCGCTCCCACTCCGAGGCGGCCCGGGGCCCGAGCGCTTTGCCGATGTCCAGCAGCCTGCCGCTGTCGGCGTAGGCCGCGAGGTAGGCGTTGGACAGCCAGAAGATGTCGTCGGCGCTGCCCCCGGCCACGTCGGTGCGCAGGGTGTTGAAGTACGTCGAGTACGACACCAGGTTCAGGTGCACCTCGATGCCGGGATGGGCACGGCCGAAGGCCGCGAAGGATTCCCGATAGGCCGCCCCGATCTGGTCGCCCCAGATGCGGACCGTGACGATGGTCTTGCCGCCATGGGGCTGGGCCGAGTAATCCAGCAGCACCGCCGCCGCGGCCAACAGCACAGCCACCAGCGCAACCGATCCCGCGACCAAGGTGGAGAAGCGGGGCCGGCTCACTTGAGCCCCGACACCACGATCGAGGCGACGATGTGGCGCTGGAACCCCACGAACAGCGCGATCAGCGGCACGATCGCGACCGTGGTCGCCGCCATCACCAACGTCCATTGCGAATTGAACCGCGACTGCAGGTCGGCGGTGGCGACGGTGAGCACCCGCCACTTGTGCCCGCTGGTGATCACCAGCGGCCACATGAAGTTGTTCCACTGCGAGACCACGGTGATCAACGCCAGCGCGGCCAAAACCGGTCGACTGGACGGGATCACCACGTGCACGATCACGTCCAGGGTCTTCCCCCCGTCCAGGCGGGCGGCGTTGATCAGGTCGTTCGGGATCATCCGAAAGTGCTCACGCATCAGGAAGATCGCGTACGGCGAGCCGAACATGAACGGCAACACCAGCGCCCAGAATGTGTTACGCAGGCCGAGCTGCGCCATCATCAGATACAGCGGAACCACGGTGACCGTGCCCGGCACCATCAGCGTCGCGATGTACACCCAGAACAGCGCGTCCCGCCCGGGAAACCGCAAGCGGGCGAAGGCGTACGCGGCCAGCACCGAAAAGGTCAACTGGCCCACCAGGATCACCGCCGTCATCAAGGCGGTCACCGCCGCCGCGCGGCCGAACCCGGCCCCGCCCAGGTTGGCGAAATTCGACAGCGTCGGCGGCCGGGGCAGTTGCAACGGGGTACCCGTGACGAATTGGTGTGCCGAGGTGAACGCGGTCATCAATCCAAGTGCGAACGGCGCCAACGTGATCAACGCGCCCAGCGACAGCCCGGCGTAAATCAGCACATTCGCGGTGATTGATGGTCCGACGCCTCCTCGGGCCGCGCCGGCCCGCATCGTTGTCGAACGACGGCTAGGTGAGGTCATAGCTGATCCGTCGCCGGAAATACACGTGCTGAACCAGGGTGACCCCGATCAGGATCACGAACAGCACCACCGCCATCACCGATGCCCGGCCGATGGCCGCCGAACCGAAAGCCTCGGCGTAGATGCGATGGGCCACCAGGTCGGTGCTGCCGGCCGGTCCGCCGTCGGTGAGCGCGTACACCATGTCGAAAACCTGTGCCGTGCTGACGATCCCGGTCACCAGCACGAAGAAGGTCGTCGGGCGCAGCATGGGAATGGTGATCCGGCGGAAGCGCTGCCATGCGGTGGCGCCGTCGGTGCGTGCGGCGGCATGGATGTCCTCGGGGATCGCGAGCAGGCCCGCCAGAAACGACAACGAGACATAGCCCACGTTGGTCCACACCACGACGGCCGACACGAGGGGCAGCGCGAAACTGGGATCGGACAGCCATCCGATGCTGTGTCCCAATACCGTGCTCACGGCGCCGTCGGTGGGGGCCAGGATCCAGCGCCACAGCACCGCGATGGCCAGCGGCGCGCAGATCCACGGCAGCACGAACAGGGTGCGAAACAGGTTGGTGCCGCGAAGCCCGCGGGCCAGCATGATCGCGGCCAGCAGTCCCAGGGCGGTCTGCGCCGGCACCACGATCGCCACGAAGATGACCGTGACGAGCAGCGAGTTGCCGAATCCGGCGTCGGTCAGCACCGAGCGCCAATTGGACAGGCCGACAAAGTGCAGCGGGCCGAGCAGGTCCCATCGGCACAGGCTCAGCCAGAGCACCACCAGGATGGGCAGCAACAGAAAGGCGAGCACCCCGAACAGGCTCGGCGCCAGCAGCGCGTAGCCCAACGCCGTGGATCGAGGTTCAATCCCGCGTACCGCGCCGGCCATGGAGTAATTAAAGCGGGCGCCGCCGGGGTTTGGGGTGACCGGCCATTACGGTGGGAGCGTGACACCGAACCGGGGGATCGATGCTGACTTCCTCGACCTGCCGCGCCACGAGCTGGCCGACGCCGCGCTCTCGGCGGCCAAGGCCGCCGGGGCGACGCACGCCGACCTGCGCGTTCATCGCATCATCACCGAGATCGTCCAGCTGCGCGACGGTGAGCTGGAGACCGCGGTGATCAATCGTGAGATCGGTCTGGCGGTGCGGGTGATCGTCGACGGCACCTGGGGATTCGCCTCCCACGCGGAGCTCGCGCCGTCGGTGGCCGCCGAGACGGCACGGCGCGCGGTGCACGTCGCCACCACGCTGGCGGCGTTGAGCAGCGAGCGCGTCGAACTGGCGCCCGAACCGGTCTACAAGGACGCGACCTGGGTGTCGGACTACCGCATCGACCCGTTCGACATCTCGACCGCCGAAAAGATCGCCGTGCTGGAGGGCTACTCCGGGCGGCTGCTGAGCGCCGACGGCATCAACCACGTGTCGGCGATGCTGACCGCCGTCAAGGAGCAGACGTTCTACGCCGACACCTTCGGATCCTCGGTCACCCAGCAGCGGGTGCGGGTACTGCCGTCGCTGGACGCGGTGACCGTCGATCCCTCCGCAGGCAGCTTCGATTCGATGCGCACGCTGGCGCCCCCGATGGGGCGGGGCTGGGAGGTGCTGGCCGGTGACGAGGTGTGGAACTGGACCGACGAACTGGCGCAGCTGCCGTCATTGCTGGCCGAGAAGATCAAGGCGCCCACCGTTGTTCCGGGCCCTAAGGACCTGGTGATCGATCCGACCAACCTGTGGCTGACCATTCATGAATCAATCGGGCACGCAACCGAATACGACCGTGCGATCGGCTACGAGGCCGCCTACGCGGGCACGTCGTTCGCCACGCCGGACAAGCTGGGCACCATGCGGTACGGGTCGCCGGTGATGAACGTGACCGCCGACCGCACCGTCGAGTTCGGTTTGGCCACCATCGGCTACGACGACGAAGGGGTGGCCGCGCAAAGCTGGGATCTGGTGCGCGACGGCATCTTTACCGGCTACCAGCTCGATCGGGTGTTCGCGCAACGGTTGGGGCGGCCGCGCTCCAACGGATGCTCGTATGCCGACTCACCGCATCATGTGCCGATCCAGCGTATGGCCAATGTGTCGCTGCAGCCGGCGCCGGATGACGTGGGCACCGACGACCTGATCGGCCGGGTCGAGGACGGCATCTACATCGTCGGCGACAAGTCATGGTCAATCGACATGCAGCGCTACAACTTCCAGTTCACCGGCCAGAGGTTCTTCCGGATCCGCGAGGGCCGGCTCGACGGCCAGTTGCGTGACGTCGCGTACCAGGCCACTACCACCGAGTTCTGGAATTCGATGGAAGCCGTCGGGGGCCCGTCGACCTGGCGGCTGGGCGGGGCGTTCAACTGCGGCAAGGCGCAGCCCGGGCAGATCGCGGCGGTCAGCCACGGCTGCCCGTCGGCGTTGTTCCGCGGTGTCAACGTGCTCAACACGCGCACCGAGGGTGGCCGATGATCAGCCCGCAGCATGTCGTCAACATCGTGCTCGATGAGGCGGCCAAGCTCGGCGGCGCCGAAGAGACCATGGTGCTGGTCACCGACAGGGTCGAGGCCACGTTGCGGTGGGCAGGCAATTCGATGACCACGAACGGGGTTTCGGTGAACCGCAGCGTCACGGTGATCTCGGTGGTGCGCCGCGGGTTGGGCGCGCGCATCGGCACCGTGGTGTCCGCCGAGGCCGACCCTCGGGTGCTGCCCGGGCTGGTGGCCGCGTCGCAGGAGGCGGCCACCGCGGCGCCGGAGGCGGGCGATGCCGCGCCGCTGCTCGGCGACACCGGGGTGCCGGTCGACTGGGACGCGCCGGTGCCCGGCACCGGGCCCCTGATCTTCTCGGACGTCGCCGACTCGCTGAGCCGTGGTTTCCGTGGCGAGGATCGGCTGTACGGCTTTGCCCACCATAGTGTTTCGACGACGTTCCTGGCGTCGTCGACCGGACTGCGCCGACGCTTCACCCAGCCCAACGGCGCGGTCGAGATTAACGCCAAACGCGGCGACGCCAGTGCCTGGGCGGGTGTCGGAACCTCCGACTTCGTCTCTGTGCCAACCGATCTGATGCTTGAGCAACTATCGACGCGGCTGGGCTGGGCAGGGCGCAGCGTCGAACTGCCGGCAGGCCGCTACGAGACGATCATGCCGCCCTCGACGGTGGCCGACATGATGATCTACATGGCGTGGTCGATGGCCGGCCGCGGCGCGCAGGAGGGCAGGACCGCGTTCTCGGCGCCCGGCGGCGGAACGCGGGTGGGGGAGCGGCTCACCGACCTGCCGCTGACGCTCTTCTCCGATCCGATGGCGCCCGGCCTCGCCTGCACGCCGTTCGTCGCGGTCAGCAGTTCCTCGGAGACGACGTCGGTGTTCGACAACGGAGCGGACATCACTCACGTGGACTGGATCCGCGAGGGGGTGATCAACACGCTGGCCTATCCGCGGGCCACTGCGGCCAGGTACGGTGTCGACGTCGCGGTCGCGGCCGACAACCTGGTGATGACCGGGGGGACGGCCGGTCAGGACGACATGATCGCGGCTACCGAGCGCGGCCTGCTGCTGACCACCCTGTGGTACATCCGCGTCGTCGACCCCACCACCCTGTTGTTCACCGGGCTCACCCGCGACGGCGTCTACCTCATCGAGGACGGCCGGGTGACCGCGGCGGTCAACAACTTCCGGTTCAACGAGAGTCCGTTGGACCTGCTGCGGCGGGCCACCGAAGCCGGCGTCAGCGAAAAGACCCTGCCGCGCGAATGGGGTGATTGGGCCACCCGTGCCGCCATGCCGTCGCTGCGGATACCCGACTTTCACATGTCGTCGGTGAGCCAGGCTCAATAACTCATTGCCCGCCCGGCAACGTCCGATCTAGCGTGTGATGCATGGCGGCTCCGGCTTCTGCTCGACAAGACCAGCTCGCGCGGTTGGTGGCGGTGGTTCCCGAGGCCGCCGCGGCCGCGCGCATCGTGGCGCTGGCTCGCCGGGTGTGCGCGGAGACGACGTCGCTGCCGCCGCTGCCCGCGAGTGTCGAGGTGGGCGAGCCGGAATCGGAAGCCGAGGCCGCCGTCGCGGAGTTCGCCGAACAGTTCAGTGCCGACGTCTCCTCGGTCACCGCCGCGCAGCGCTCGCGATTGTGGAAACAGCTCGGGGACCGCACCTTTGGCGTCGTCGTGCACATCTATATCGCCGACTTCGTCCCCCGGGTGCGGGCCGGGCTGGAAGCGCTCGGGGTCGGCACGCAGTATCTGCGCTGGGTCGATGAACCGATCATCTGGGATCACACCACCGATCCGTCGGATTTGGTGTTCAACGACTTTTTAATCGCGGTGGCGCGAATGCGTGCGCTCGACCCCGTCGCCTCCGAACTGGTTCGGCTGCGCGGGGCGGCGCAGCACCATTGCCGGTTGTGCAATTCGCTTCGCGAGGGCGGCGCGCTTGATGCCGGTGGCTCGGAGACGTTGTACCAAGAGATCGGGCGCTTCGAATCGTCGAGTTTGCTCGACGCCCGCGCCAAAGCAGCGCTTCGCTATGCGGATGCGCTAATTTGGACGCCCGCGCACCTCGTCGCCGACGACGCCGCCGAGGTGCGCTCCCGGTTCTCCGAGGCCGAGGCCGTCGAGCTCACCTTCGACGTCATGCGAAATGCCAGCAATAAGATCGCCGTTTCGTTGCGCGCCGACGCGCCGCGCGTCGAGAACGGCACTGAGCGGTACCTGCTCGACGCCGACGGCCAGACGGTATTCAGCTGAATTGCCGGCGGCTGCGCGCCGCGTGGCCCGGGCCTTAGCTGGCAGCGCGGTGGCATGCGAGCCGCGGTCGCCCGGAACGGTTGTGGCGCGGCGTTGTGCGGGGGTCAGCCGCCTACCGCCCCGAGGGTGGGGCCGCGAAATGTTAACCATTCGTACACGCACGCGCAAGCATGCGTTTCCGCTGTGTGTGAGGGTCATTCGCTACTTTTAGCCCGTTCGCCGACACTGAAATGACACTGAGAAGTGACGGTAACGAGATGGCAATGTGGCCCGACCAGGCTGACCACGGATCGTGCGCCATTGGGCGGCGGTCCGAATGGCCTGGCATTTCACTTGTTTGCAGGATTTCCAGCTTGGGTTGGGTCGAACACGACGACGTTCCGCAGAGGGAGGTTCGGAAATGACGACAACCGGTACAGGCTCGCGCGTCCGCGTGCCATTGGTCTGGGCTGCCGGCGTGGCAGTGGGCGCATCGATGCTCGGCACCGCCGTGCTGTCGGCGCCGCACGCGTCGGCCACCTGCAATTTGAGTCAGGCCGACGATCAGTACATCAACCTGCTGGCGCAGAACAAGATGGTGCACAACGCTGATTTCAGTGACTGCCATGAGGCCGCCGAGGGGCGTTGGTTCGCCGACCAGGTCCGGACCCATCCCAACCCGTTCGGAGAGGCTCAAGAGCTGATCAACATGATCACCAGCACCACGCCGATGTCTCAAGCCCAGGCGGAGTGGGAGGTTGAGTCGGCGATTTATGTATACGCGCCAGAGATTATACCCAAGATCAAGGACCAAGCCACAAAAGCAAACTGGCCTAGCGAATAGCGAGAGCCATTGCCGCGCAATTTCTTTGACGCGCTCAGAACGAAAACGGCCAGGAGGGCTTTGCCCCTGGCCGTTTTCGCTGCCCATGTCAGCTAACTCGGTACAGCCGTAGCGGCACCGTCGACCAACGGCGTTGCCAGGAGCGTTTCGGACTGCCCGTTTTGCGCTGCCTCCAGTTGCCGCATTAGATCCGAATAGTTTCTGGCACAGCAATTTTAGCTAATTGCTGTTCATGCGCTGTTTGTCGGAATGCTCGTTTGCCGTGCTCATCGCCGGTGGTACCCGATCTTTGTCACGAAGGAAGGTAGCAAATTCCACTAAGGAGGTCCGGAGAAGTGACAACGACACGGTCGCGCCTGCAGCTACTGACGACGGGGGTCGCCGGCCTTGCGCTGGGGGCCGCGGCGTGCGGCGTTGGTGTGCTATCCGCGCCGCCGGCATCGGCGGCCTGCCGGTTGAGTCCGGCCGATGACCAGTACATCAATCTGCTGGCGCAGAACAAGATGGTGCACAACGCGGATTTCACCGATTGTCACGAGGCGGCTGAGGGGCGCTGGTTCGCCGATCAGGTTCGGTCCAACCCCAATCCGTTCGGCGAGGGCCAGGAGCTGGTCAACATGATCACCAGCACCAGGCCCATGAGTCAGGCCCAGGCCGAATGGGAGGTCGAGTCGGCGATCTACGTCTACGCGCCCGAGCTGATTCCCAAGATCAAGGCTCAAGCCCGCCAGCCGGCGCCCGCCTGACCGCGAAGTTGCCGGTGGGCGCTCCGACCCGGGGCGCCCACCGAGCAAGTCGGCTCGTGTAGTGGTGACGGTGCCGCCAGACGGACAATGAGTCCGCTCTTCCGCTACGGTTTCCTACGGAACAACCCCGTCGGGGCGGTAGCTCAGTTGGTTAGAGCCGCGGACTCATAATCCGTTGGTCGCGGGTTCGAGCCCCGCCCGCCCCACCGTATAGGGCCTGGTCAGGCGGATAGCAGGACGACCAAGGCGGTCTACTAGGACGTTATGTACGCGGCGCGTACGCGACGGACGGTTGCCGGCACGGCTAGCTAACAGGCGAAACGCCGCGCTGACGCCGCGACAGCAGTCGAGAGCCGATCCGCTGGGCGCGAAGGAACGGCACGCTCGTACAAAATTTTCACGAATTCCATGCGGGCTGCGCTCTCAGCCCGTTACGCTCCCGTCCGGGGTGGGCGCCCGTTAATTCTCAAAATCAACGTTGTGGGTGGGACATGCGCGTTCAACTTTTCATTGCTGCTGCGGCTATTGCGGGAGGGGCGTTAGCCATAGCGCCAGCGATCGTCGCAAGCGGGCCGACGACCATTCTGGCCGGTTGCGGCCACGGCTACTACCAGAACTCGGACGGACAGTGCATTCCCCACCCGACCGCTGGTGGAGGTTCAGGTGTTACTGCCGGTACCCCACCGGGTGCCGCTGGTGGTACTGGTAGCGATCCGATTCTCGTCGGCGGCACTGAAGGAAACTCCCCAGGAGTTGCCGGCAGTCCTGGCGGTGGCGGGGGTCCTGGAGCCAATCCCCCAGGAGCGACCGCCATATGCGGCGATGGCGATTACTCGTTTAGCACGCACCGCACCGGAACATGCTCGCGCCACGGCGGCGTCAAGCAGTGGCTTGGCAGTTAAGGGGTGCTAAGCCAACCCTTTTGCCCTGGCGGAAAGCTAGGTGCGAAATGGGCCGAGAACGTTTGCGGGAGGTTGCGTCCACCAAGGTGGTGTACGAGCCGGGCCGTGAAGTGAGAACCGGCGTGTCGTAGCCGGACGAATGAGGGT